>NZ_JABBAM010000095.1:0-24659 GCF_018607965.1 Planktotalea sp. | reverse complement strand
CGCGTTTCAAGCTTGGTGCGATTAACACAACCCACGCCGTCGCGCGCGCAATGAGCTGTGGGTTAATTGTAGTTTAACACTTTCCTTAAGGCACCGAACGCTCTGTTTACGTCAGCTTTAGAGCATAGTTGCAGTTTCATAGATCAAACCAATGGGGAGTTTGATTATGATACGATATCTATATGGCGACGAATTAGACATCGCACCGCTGCTAAAGCACACAATGTTTCTCGACCGTGCGGACCAATTCAAGACGCGCTTAGGCTGGGATGTAGCGCTTGAAGACAATGGGTATGAGCGCGATCAATACGATCCGCTGAACCCGCTTTATGTGATTTACCAGAAACCCGACGGCACGCATGGCGGATCCATGCGCCTGTTGCCGAGCACGGGACGCACCATGGTGAACGAACATTTCTCAGACATTCTAGGTGGCGGTGAAGTGCGCAGCCTGTCCATTTGGGAATGCACGCGCTTTTGTCTGGCTCGCGAAGCTGAACCTCGGACCGCTGCTGCCTTGATGTTGGCGGGTGGTGAGATCATGGAAAACTTTGGTGTCAAACATTTTGGGGGCGTTTTTGATGCGAGGATGATCCGCATTTACCGCATGATTGGTGCAAGCCCTGAAATTCTTGGTAGTACGGGTGAGGGGCGTGAAAAGATAAGCGTTGGCCTTTGGTCTTTTACCAATGAGGCGCGCCAACGGGTCGCTTTGAAAGCGGGCGTTTCGCTTGCGCTGTCCAATCTTTGGTTTGAACGCGCATTCGGATCTGATTGCCTGATGCTTGCAGAAACCGCATGAGATCTAAAACCAGCGCTGGCACTTCCCAAGGGGCGCAGATACCTTGCGCCCCATGTCCTTACCCGCATTAACCCTTTCAGATGATCAAGCTGCCGCATTTGATGCGGTTACCGAAATGTTGCGCAGTGCGGGGGTCAATTTGGACGATTCCTTGCTGATGTCACCGCGCAACAAAGACTCCAGCGTGATGGCACTGATTGGCAAGGCTGGGTCAGGGAAAACATTGCTTCTGGCCGAGCTTTACAAGGCCCTTGAAACTGCTGGTGTTGGCATCGTCTCGGGTGATTACGAGAGTAAAAAGAACAAAGATAAACGTACCCTTGCGATTTTAGCACCAACCAATAAAGCTGCATTTGTTTTGCGAATGCGCGGTGTGCCAGCGACGACAATCCACCGTATTTTGTACACACCCGTCTATGATCCCGAATATGAAAAAGTCGCAGAATGGCTGGATGGTAATGGCGAACGACCCAAGATCGAAGGGTTGACCGACGAAGCCCTTGATCGTGCGATGGCATTCTACCAGCTTAACAAATCTGTACCGGGCGCATTGGCGACAGCGGGTTTGCGGGGTTCAGATTTTATCACAGGTTGGAAGCGTCGCGAAGATCCTCTGGATATCGGTTTTGTGGATGAATCCTCAATGCTGGATGAAAAGCAGTTCAACGATCTGAAAGAGATCTTCCCAACGCTGGTACTGTTTGGCGACCCTGCGCAGTTAGCGCCTGTGAACCAATCTGGTGGCATGGTGTTTGACAAGCTGACAGGCCTGCGAAAACTGGAACTAAAGCGCATCCACAGGCAGGACGCGGATAACCCAATCCTTGATTTGGCACATGCGCTGGCCGATCCTCAGTTGGATTTCCAAAGCTTCGAGCATATGATTGAAGAGGCATCCAAGAAAGATGAACGCGTGGTCTGGGGCCAGCGCGTCGAGGTCGACTTGATGGCGCGTTCCCCTGTGTTGGTGTGGCGCAACGCGACACGGATCAGATTGATTAATGCGTTCCGTTCGGTCCATGGCGCGCCCGAAGATGCACTTCTAGAAGGCGAACCGTTGATTTGTGACGGTATTGAACTGCCCTTGAAGCACCGCAAAAAGCGTCTTGATCTTGAAGCACGCGGGCTCATCAAAGGCGCGCAGGTGATTTATCTTGGGCACGGACGCAAACCTGGATTTTCGCGACTTCATGTGATGGGCGCGGAAGATCCCCAGGTGTCTGCGGCGTCTATCGTGAAAATCGAAAAGCCGGACGAGGAAGAGCCGTTCATCCCCTTTGCTGCTAAGATGGGCGCAACGTTCCTGCACGGGGCAGCCGTAACCATTCACAAAGCACAGGGCAGTCAATGGGACACTGTGCAAGTGTTTTCGCCTGACCTATTCGTCGCAGCGCGCATGGGCCGTGTCGAGGCGGGACAACCGCTTTGGAAGCGTCTTGCTTACGTCGCGATCACGCGCGCACAGGAACGGCTGATCTGGGTGACGCGCAATCGCTTGTCCCGCCCGGCGGGCGTCCTGCGTGTGGATGACTTGAAAGCAACGCCCGCGGCCCCTTTGACCTTGGAAAGTGAAGAAATATGAAGAGCATCTTAGTCACTGGTGCAAGTTCTGGAATTGGCCGTGCGACAGCAGAGCTGTTCTTGCAAGACGGCTGGCGTGTTGGACTATTGGCGCGCCGTGCGGATGTACTAGAAGACATCGCGTCGCGCTATGATACTGCCGTTGCGTGCCCCGCAGATGTAACCGACCCTGAAGAGGTGAAGGCGGCAATTGACGGGTTTGCGCAAGAGGCGGGACGCTTGGACGTTTTATTCAACAACGCAGGCATGTTCGGCAAACAGGGCGAGATTGATGAGCTGAGCTTTGAAGACTGGCGCAAGGTTGTCGATGTCAATTTGAACGGCATGTTTTTGGCAGCTCAGGCGGCGTACAGCCAGATGAAACGTCAGGACCCAAAGGGTGGGCGGATTATCAATAACGGTTCAATCTCGGCGCATTCACCGCGTGAGAATTCAATCAGTTATACAACAACAAAACATGCAATCACTGGGCTGACCAAGACGCTGTCCTTGGATGGCCGCGCGCATGATATTGCGTGTGGGCAAATTGACATTGGCAATGCGCGCACGGATATGGTGACCGATTTAGAAGTGCGGCGTGCCAAGGAAGGTCTGCCACCTTTGCCTGCGATGGATGTGGAAAATGCGTCGCGTGCGGTGCTGCATATGGCGAATTTGCCCGCAGAAGCAAACGTGCAGTTCATGACGATTATGGCGACGAAAATGCCATTTTTCGGACGTGGTTAGGGGGCCAGCCCCCCTCTCAGCAAGCTGAGAGTCCCCCGAAGTTTGTTTGGAAAGATGAAGCAATTTAATTGCGGCGCAGCCCAGAGAAGATTGCCGCCGCACCCCAACCCGAGATGATGGCGATTGCGAGTGAGAGCAATCCATAGATCAACGGCTGTTGGCGCGAGAGCGTGTAGAGCCAGCGTTCCAGCCCGACTTTGCGTACGTCGATAGTTGTCTCGTATTCTGAGATCACTTTGCCGCTGCGTGTCAGATAAATGTGGGTACCATATTCGCCCTCTGTCAGATTTGCAGGCATTGCGATCGACGTTTTGAAAAGAGTTTCTTCAGAAAGCTCTACACTACCTTCGTTAAGCTGAAAAAGGTTGTTGGCAGTGCGCACGCGAATGAGCGCGTCTGTGAAGCTTTGGGAATCCGCAACGGTCATTGGTGCCCCAACAGAACGGATCGCCTGAGGGATTGTTATTTTGTAGCGCAGGTCTTCCGTTGCAGTCAGTACATCGTCAAGAGGTGCGCTCGTTGCGACAGCGTAAAAGCTGGGCGCTTCGTCAACCTCGACAGCGTCCGTGTTGATCCAGATACCAAAGCGCTTTTCTTTACGTCGCACAGTTATCGGTTCAGACGGACCACGGATCGCAACGATGACCTGCAATAGATCACCCGTTGGGATCGCTTTTTCACGCTTTACCGCACCAAAGATAAAGATCTCGGAGCCGTCAAAATTCGTGGTGATGGACACTTGAGTTTGTGACATGCCCAGCACGACTTCTTCGGCATTTGCAGTGAACGTCAACACAAGGAACAGGGCGAGGGCGCGCAACATCTAGTGGCCCCCTGCCGCGCCGAGCGAATATAGTTCGGATGGCATTACGAGGAGATCGAACGCCAGCTTTCCGCAAACTGCGAGAACCATGATGGCGAGAAGAATGCGAAGTTGTTCCGCTTTCAGCTTGGTGCCGATGCGCGTTCCGACTTGGGCACCAAAGACGCCACCGACAAGCAGAAGAACCGCAAGGACCATATCAACTGTGTAGTTCGTCGTAGCATGTAAGAGAGTCGTAAACGCGGTTACAAAAATGATCTGGAAGAGCGAGGTGCCGACGACCACTTTAGTGGGCATGCCAAGCAGATAGATCATAGCAGGAACCATAATAAAGCCACCACCAACACCCATGATCGCTGCAAGAACACCAACACAGACGCCGACAATCAAAGGAGGGATCACAGAGATATAAAGCCCCGACGTGCGGAAACGCATTTTGAAGGGCAGGGCATGGAACCAGCCACGCTGCTTGCGCTTTGGGGATTTGATCGCCTTCTTAGATTTGCGGATCGCGTTGAGGCTTTCGACAAACATAAGCGCGCCGATGACGCCAAGAAAGAGGACGTAACACAGCTTGACCAGTAGATCGACCTGACCCTGCGCTTTGAGATAGTTGAAGACCAGAACGCCCAAAGCGGCACCAACAAGACCGCCAACCAGCAGCACCGTTCCCATCCTGAAATCGACGGTTTTTCGTTTCACGTGCGCAAGGACGCCAGAGAAGGACGAGGCAACGATTTGGTTCGCTTCGGTTGCAACTGCAACAGCGGGTGGGATGCCTATGAAGAACAAGAGTGGCGTCATCAGAAAGCCGCCACCAACGCCAAACATACCTGATAAAATGCCCACAATCCCGCCAAGCCCCAACAAAAGGAAGGCGTTGACCGATACTTCGGCAATGGGCAGGTATATTTGCATGGGCTTTCCTAGACCAACGGGCCTGTGTTTTGCAAGTTAGCCAATGATGCCAGTGTCATCAGGACTGATATGAGTTGGCGAACTGGACTTATCTAACGCTCTTTCACGTAGGGTTCGCCGCCTGCACGGGGTGGGATGGCTTTGCCAACGAAGCCAGCAAGGATCACGACCGTTAGGATGTAGGGGAGTGCATCCATAACTTGGACTGGGACCGTGAATGCCCAAAGGTCGATGTTCTGATAGCGTAGGGCAATTGCTTGCAAGAAGCCGAACAAGAGACAGGCGCTGAGCGCGTACCAAGGACGCCACTTGGCAAAGATGAGGGCCGCAAGTGCGATGAAGCCTCGCCCAGCGGTCATGTCTTTGACGAAACCAGCTTGCAGTCCTGTCGCAAGATATGCGCCTGCTATACCACAGAGCAGGCCGCATATCGCGACAGCGGCAAATCGCAGGCCGACCACGGACACACCAGCGGTGTCGACTGCGGCTGGATTTTCGCCAACCGCGCGTAGGCGCAACCCGAAGCGTGTGCGAAACAAGAGCCACCATGTTGCGGGGACGCAGGCGAAGGCGACGTAAACAAGGATCGAGTGACCAGAGATGAGTTCAGCATAGATCGGACCAAGGAAGGGAACGGTGCTGAGCGCCTCTGCGAAGGGCAGTTCGATTGGATTGAAGCGACCACCGCCCATAAGGGAAGGTGTGCGCCCGCCTTGCTTGAACCAGCTTTGCGCGATGAGGACGGTCATTCCTGCGGCAAGGAAATTGATTGCCACACCTGAAATCAGCTGGTTGCCGCGGAATGTAATTGAGGCAAGACCATGGATTGCTGACAGGACAAGCGATGCCGCGATGCCGGCGAGAAGGCCAAGCCAGACAGATCCTGTCATTGCCGCGATTGCAGCTGAGAAGAAAGCCGCCGCCAACATTTTACCTTCAAGTCCGATGTCAAAAATGCCTGCGCGTTCAGAAAACAACCCTGCAAGACAAGCGAGCAAAAGCGGAGTGGCAAGGCGAACCGTGCTATCCAGCACTTGGATCATCGTGAGGAAATCCATCATGCGTCTCCCTTGCGAAACATCAGAAACAGCTTTTCAAGCGGCATGCGCACCATGTTATCGAGTGCGCCTGTGAACAAGATCACGAGGGCTTGGATCACAACGATTAATTCGCGGGGGATCGAGGTCCACAGCGCAAGCTCTGCGCCGCCTTGGTAGAGGAAGCCGAACAGGATCGCTGCGAGGAACACGCCTAGCGGATGTGAACGACCCATAAGCGCGACAGCGATTCCGATGAAACCTGCGCCCTCCGTTGCGTTCATAATCAAGCGTTCGCTTTCGCCCATGACGTTGTTGGTCGCCATCATGCCCGCCAGACCACCCGAAATCAGCATCGCGATAACGGTGATCTTAACTGGGCTGATACCCGCATATTTTGCACCAGATTCAGAGTGACCGAAGGCACGAATTTCATAACCAAGCTTTGTGCGCCAGATCAGGAAATAGACCGCGACACAGGCAATGATCGCCACGATCAGCGAAACATTTGCAGGGGCCGCTTTGGAAAACGCGATACCGAAAGGGGCAAGCATGTCGTGTAGCGTAGGTAGATGCGTGGCCTCTGGGAACTTGGCTGTGGCTGGGTCCATCGCGCCAGCGGGGCGCATGACATTCACCAAGAGGTAGTTCAGCAATGCGGCAGCGATGAAGTTAAACATGATCGTTGTGATAACGATGTGACTGCCACGCTTGGCTTGTAGATACGCGGGCAAGAATGCCCAAGCCGCGCCAAATGCTGCTGACGATATCGTCGCGAAAATCAGCGCGAGCGACCAATGTGGCCACGGCATATAGAGGCAAACAATGGCTACGCCCAAACCACCCAGCATCGCTTGACCTTCGCCACCAATGTTAAACATGCGCGCGTGAAAGGCGACCGAAACAGCAAGGCCCGTGAACATGAAGTTTGTCGCGTAATATAGCGTGTAACCCCAGCCATATGTGCTGCCGAGGGAACCTTGAACCATCAATTTGACAGCAGCAATCGGATCTTCACCGATGCCAATGATCACCAGGGCCGACAGGATCGCAGCGAGTAAAAGCGATATAAGGGGAACGAGGACGGCGTCGGCCCATGCTGGCATCTTTTCCATTACGCGGCTTCCTCAACAATTCCGGCCATCATCAGACCAAGTTCTTTTTCGTCGGTTTGCGCAGGATCACGGAAACCCATGATCTTGCCGTCAAACATCACTGCGACACGATCAGAGAGCACGAAGATTTCGTCTAGCTCGACCGAGACAAGTAAGATCGCTTTACCCTGATCCCGCAAGGCGACAATTTGTTTGTGAATGAATTCAATCGCGCCAATATCAACACCGCGCGTGGGTTGGCCGATCAAAAGCAGGTCAGGATTGCGTTCAATCTCGCGGGCCAGAACGATCTTTTGTTGATTACCGCCAGAGAAGTTCTTGGCCGTCAGTTTCGGATTTGGCGGGCGCACATCAAAGCGCTGCATTTTTGCTTCTGTGTCTGCACGGATTGCGGCGTTGTTCATCAGGATGCCAGATTGATAAGCGGGGTCGTGATGATAGCCGAACGCGGTATTTTCCCACGCCATATAGTCCATGATCAGCCCTTCGCGTTGGCGATCTTCTGGCACATGGGCAATGCCACGCGCACGACGGGAACGCCCGTCAGAAAACTTGCCCGTTAGGTCAATGTCTTGGCCATTCACGCGGATGATGCCTGTACCAGACGTGATGCCGCCTAAGACTTCAAGCAGTTCGGATTGACCATTGCCAGCAACGCCAGCGATCCCAAGAATTTCACCAGCTTTCACATCAAGCGAGATGCCTTTAACCCGCTCAACACCCTTGTCGTCGATGACGCTTAGGTTTTCGACCTCAAGAACAGTCGCGCCCACTTTTGCGGGGACCTTGTCGACCTGTAGCAAAACTTTGCGCCCGACCATCAATTCCGCCAGACCCGCAGGGGACGTTTCGGATGTCTTCACCGTCGCCGTCATTTCACCGCGACGCATCACGCTGACGGTATCCGTCGTATCCATTATTTCGCGCAGCTTGTGGGTAATCAGAATGATCGTTTTCCCCTCTTCGCGCAGACGGTTGAGAATGCGGAACAACTGGTCTGCTTCGGTAGGGGTCAAGACACCCGTAGGTTCATCGAGGATCAGAATATCCGCTTGGCGATAGAGTGCTTTTAGGATTTCGACGCGTTGTTGATGGCCCACGCTGAGGTTTTCAACAATTGCATCGGGATCAACGTCCAAGCCGTACTCAGAGGCCAAATCGGTCAACGATTGACGGGCCTTAGCAAGTGAGGGGCGCAACAGCGCGCCGTCTTCCGCACCCAAGATAATATTCTCAAGCACCGTGAAATTTTCTACCAGTTTGAAGTGCTGGAACACCATGCCGATGCCTGCGGCAATCGCGGCTTGGCTGTCGGGGATCAGTGTCTTTTTGCCACCAATGAAAATCTCGCCTTTGTCGGCTTTGTAAAAACCATAGAGGATCGACATCAACGTAGATTTGCCCGCGCCGTTCTCACCGATGATCCCGTGGATCGTTCCAGGCATCACGCGGATCGAAATATCCTTGTTGGCTTGTACGGGGCCGAAGGCTTTGGAAATGCCTTTGAGTTCAATGGCGGGGGCACTTGTCATTATTCGGGTGCCCCGGTTCCAACAAAGCCAACCATGCGTGTGATCTTGTCACCATCTACATCTGTGAAGTACTGCCCGTGTTGCACCATTTCTTTGCCGTCTGGGCCCATGCCGCCAAATGCGACTGTCACGCGATGGCTCGTGCCTGTGGAGCTAAGGTTCACGACCGATGCCGTCCAACCCAGTGCGCCTGCGCTGAAATTATTGACGTAGCCTGCGATTGCTGCAGCTCCTGTGAGGGGTTCGGGTGAACGCGGATCGGCGTAATTGCCTTCGCTTGCGAAAGCAGCTGCAATTGTATCCAAACGTGGGCTGTCATCACGCATGCCCCATGCGTCGAAAAATGTGGAAATGCACTCGCTCATGATCGTCTCTCCCTTAATTTAGGCAAAAAGGCCGCGCCACTTACGGTGCGCGGCCTTTCTATTGTCTGCGTCGCTTAGGTCTGCTTAGAAGTCCAGCGCTGGGCAGCTATCGTTTGCGTAATATGCAACAACTTCAAGCTCACCGCTAATGATTTTTGCTTTCGCGTCATCCACTGCGGCCTGCATTTCAGCCGTCACCAAAGATGCGTTGTTCTCGTCCATTGCGTAGCCAACACCATCTTCTGCAAGGCCAAGCGTCGTGAATCCGCCCGTTTCCAAGTCAGCGCCTGCTGTCATTGAGTCGTAAACCGCAACGTCAACACGCTTCAACATGGATGTCAGAACCTTGCCTGCATGCAGGTGGTTTTGGTTGCTATCAACACCGATGGACAAGATGCCTTCGTCAGCGGCCGTCTGCAAAACACCAACGCCAGTACCACCAGCGGCAGCAAACACAACGTCTGCGCCTTGGCTGATCTGCGCTTTGGTCAGCTCGGAGCCTTTTACGGGGTCATTCCACGCAGATGGCGTTGTGCCAGTCATGTTCGCAATCACGGTCGCATCAGGGTTCACAGCCTTTACGCCTTGCGCAAAGCCGCAACCGAAGTGACGGATCAAAGGAATGTCCATGCCACCGATAAAGCCAACTGTTCCGGACTTGGACGCCATCGCGGCCAACATGCCGACAAGATAGGACCCTTGGTGCTCTTGGAAGCCGATCATTTGAACGTTTGCAGGCACTTCAGGCATCCAGCCGTCAATGTTTACGAACTTCGTGTCAGGATAATCTGGTGCAACAGCTTCAACGGGTGTGGCGAAGGCAAAGCCGGTCGTGATGATCGGGTTTGCGCCTGCTTCAGCGAAACGACGCAATGCCTGCTCGCGTTGGGCTTCGGATTGCAGTTCGATTTCAAAGAACTTGCCGCCTGTTTCATCTGCCCAACGCTGCGCACCATTGAAGGCTGCTTCGTTGAAAGATTTGTCGAATTTGCCGCCAAGATCGAAAATGATCGCGGGGTCAGCAACAAGCGCGCCAGCTGAAAGTGCCAGAGCCGCCGCTCCACCAAGAATTTTTTTCATTACAGACATACATGTCTCCCTATTGGTTTTATGTGTCGGATCGTAGCATGCAGTGTGCATACAGTCCTCACGCGCCAGAGCACGTTCTCATTTAGTGATAAGGGCGCAGCAGCGGGGCGGGGTCAACCGATTCTTAAGAATATGATCCTGAGAGAGCGATAGCTTTTGGTTTACTTACGTCAGAACGCTCGCCGTACAATGCGCTGAGATCAGAGCGTTTTTGACATCAGCAGCGCGTCTTCACGTTGCCCATTAGGACGTGTGTAGTATTTGGAACGCCTGCCATCCTGAACCCAACCACAAGATGCATAAAGTGCGATGGCGGGGACGTTGCTTTGCGCGACTTCAAGAAAGCTGCGCGTGCAGCCAACGAATTTCGCTTGGATTTCGAAGGCGGCTAAGACGCGGTGCCCGTGCCCTTTGCGTTGGTGATCGGGGTCTGTAGCGATTTGCAAAAGTTCCGCTTCATCAAGCGTGGCACGGCCTAATGCAAAGGCGTTTGGTTCGATTGTGAGGAATGTACTTTTATCAGCCAGTTGAGACGCAAAGCTATCAACGCTCCATGGGCTATCGCTGGCACGTGCGTGCAAATGTGCCAAGGCTTCGGGTGTCATGGAGTGATCTGTGGTGGTGCGTCGCGTGCAGGGGCGGCGTCTGCTGATTTGATGTAAAGCGGGGCAGGGCGCGGATAATCTTCGTCCACGCGCGCGGCTGCGATCTTTGCTATGGTCGCCGTTGGATTAAAGTCTTCTGGATCGAAGATCAAAGGCTGCCCAAGGTTTTGCGCTTCTGTCATTTCGATCATACGAGGGTCTTGATCGGCTTCCTGCACATAGATTTTATCTTGTGGCGCTGACACGCAAGGCAATCCCGCAGCTTCTGAGAAATTAGTCACAACTTCAAAACGGTTCACACCAATTGCAGGAATGCCAAGGCCAAGCGCAAGACCGCGTGCCGCGCTTACAGACACGCGTATGCCCGTGAAATTTCCAGGACCGACGCCGACGCCGATTGCGTCAAGATCGGACCAGCTCAGACCGTGTTCTGCCAGCATTTCTTCAAGCAGGACCATCAAGCGTTCCGCCTGACCGCGAAGCATCGGTTCGCGTTGCTCTGCTAAGATCTGACCATCACGCAACAAAGCGGCCGCGCAATGCGCGGCCGATGTGTCGAATGCTAGAATTGTTGGATTAGACGGCAACTGGTCGCACCTCTGTCACCTCTGGGATGTAGTGGCGTAGCAGGTTTTCGATACCCATTTTTAGCGTCAACGTGGATGATGGGCAGCCTGCACATGCGCCCTGCATGTGCAGATAGACGATGCCGCGCTCAAATCCGTGGAATGTGATGTCACCACCATCCTGCGCAACCGCAGGGCGAACGCGACTGTCCAGAAGTTCTTTGATCTGACCTACGATTTCACCATCTTCGCCAGTGTGTTCGGCATGACCTGAGTTTGGCTGGGGTCCATCACCCGCCATAACCGCTACGCCAGATTGGAAATGCTCCATGATCGCGCCGAGCAAAGCTGGCTTGATATGATCCCATTCGGTCGCTTCATTTTTTGTGACGGTGACAAAGTCAGTGCCAAAGAAAACGCCAGTCACGCCATCAACGCTGAAAATGCGGGCAGCGAGCGGAGACACCTCTGCGCCGACAGCACTAGGGAAATCTGCGGTTCCCATTTCCAGTACGGTTTGACCCGGTAGGAATTTTAGCGTGGCAGGATTTGGTGTGGATTCTGTTTGAATGAACATGTGTATCTCTCCGCAAATCTGAACTTGATATGTGAGCCGCATGGCGTGATGTCAAGATTTAGAATAATTCTAAACTAGCGTACGAGTTGGAGCAAGTCCCAACGATTTCCAAATGGATCGCAAAAAACGGCAACACTACCATAAGACTCATGGCGGGGGTCTTCCTCAAACATGACGCCAGCGGCTTTCATTTTTGCATAGTCTTTCGCGAAGTTATCGGTATTCAAAAAGAACCCAACGCGGCCACCTGTTTGGTTGCCAATGGCTTGATCTTGCACTGGGCCATCGGCCTTGGCCAGGAGTATCCGCGTCTGCGCACCTTTTGGCGCTACAAGAACCCAACGCTTGGTTGGGCTTTGCTGGGTGTCCTCGATCAGATCAAAGCCAAGGGTACCCACATAAAAAGCGATTGCGACATCATAGTCAGGTACGACCACAGCAAAGGCGGATATATGCGTAGTCATCGTTTAAGTGATCGCCTCTAGACGTTCTTTGCTCAATTCACCGGGGACGATCGTGATCGGGATGTCGAGCGTACCTGCACTGCGCGTCAGCTTCGTCACAAGCGGGCCGGGGCCTTTTTTGTCAGCACTTGCACCCAGCACCAAAACGCCAACTTCAGAATCTTCTATGCACTGGGCAAGAATTTGTTCGACCGGATCGCCTTCGCGGATAACCAATTCTGGATCGACATTCTGTTTGTCCCGCATCCATTTGGCGAAGACTTCAAAATGGGCATGAATACGTTCCCGCGCTTCTTCGCGCATAATATCGCCGACGCCAATCCAGTGATTGAATTCATCAGGTGGAATGACTGATAGAATTTCGACGCCACCGCCTGTGTGCGCGGCTCGCATGGCTGCAAAGCGCATCGCGTTCAAACACTCACGGCTGTCATCCAAAACGACAAGAAATTTCCGCATACCTTTGCTCCTTCGAAAGCCAAGGCCGACCATGGCGCAAGCTTGCGAGTGGTGCAACGGGTTTATGGCTGAACGTTAAGTTGGTTTTGTGCGTTTAATAGAAGGGCCTCACTCTTGGAAAAGTATAGATGGGCCGTCGCTTGAAAGGCTTTGGACGTGCTTGTCGTGAGTTCTGGAAAGAGCGAAAGCAACTTGTTGCGCACCTCTATGTCCAGCGCTTTAAGGGCGGGCGTGCCCGGAAAAGGCTCTCGCAGGGGCTGTCATCGGCGAAGATGGTTTCGTGTTTACCTAAGAACAAATGAACATGGGTAACCAAACCACCCGTTTCTTGGAAAATCCCCACATCGTCGCAAAGATGCTTTGGTTAGGATTTGTTGCCCTTCGTGAAACAGATGATATCGGAGTAATTGATCTGACCGATGTAGTTGCTGGATGACAATATGATAGAGTCGCCTTCGGCAATTGGGACATTGAAAGCACGTTAATTGGAACCATCTTGGAGGCTGGGTGCAACCGGATTTGGACCGGTGTAAATGAGGATCGGATAAGCGTTGCCTGAAACGCTTGTTGTGTTGTTCGCCACTGTATAGCGATAGACGGAACGCACCACTTGGCCAGCTGCATAGGTTCCATCAAACGCCGCATCGAGGACCTGCTGGTTGCTGTCTTTGGTTTGACCGCCCCCAGTGCTTTCGTCATCAACACACCGTCATTGTCGAGAACTTGCATGCATGAAGAGGGCCCTGTGACAGAAAAAGTGCCTGTCGAAATTTAATCATCCACATGGCCAAGTTCGGGAATTGGGTATGCGGCCGTGGAATAAACAGGCACTGGGGTCTACGAGGGGATGTTCACAAAAGTGAGCAAAATACCTGAGTCACTGGATAAAACGAATGTGGCTATATCGGTGAAATCTGTTTCGACAAATTGTGCAAAAAAGGCGCTGCTCACTCAGTGCAACGCCTTTTGATACTTTAATTCGGCGACACTCGTTAAGAACGGATCATACCGACGATGTCGTAAGTCTTTTCCAAGATCGGATTTGCGATCTTGCGCGCGCGCGCTGAACCATCGCCTAAGATACGATCGATCTCTGCTGGATCATTCATCAGTCGCGCCATTTCGGTGCTGATCGGTGAAAGTTTGTTCACTGCCAAATCCACCAGCATCGGTTTGAATTCCGAGAACTGTTTACCGCCTACATCCGCAAGCGTTGCATCCACTGTTTGATCGTTCAACGCTGCAAAAATGTTCACGAGATTGCGGGCTTCTGGACGGTCTTTAAGACCTTCAGCCTCGGACGGAAGCGCATCTGGATCGGTTTTGGCTTTGCGAATTTTTTTGGCGATCGTGTCCGCGTCATCGGTCATATTGATACGGGACGCATCCGATGGATCGGACTTGGACATCTTTTTGGAGCCATCGCGCAAGGACATCACGCGGGTTGCGGCCCCCTCTATCACGGGTTCGGTCATGGGAAAAAAGTCCACGCCGAAATCATGATTGAACTTGGCGGCCACGTCGCGCGTCAATTCTAAGTGCTGCTTTTGATCCTCGCCCACAGGAACATGGGTGGAGTGGTAGATCAGAATGTCAGCGGCCATCAAAGCAGGATAACCAAACAAACCAAGGGATGCATTTTCAGCGTTCTTGCCTGCTTTGTCCTTGAACTGGGTCATGCGCTTCATCCAACCCATGCGGGCGATGCAGCTAAACAACCAGCCAAGTTCCGCATGCGCAGACACTTGGGATTGGTTGAACAAAATGGATTTTGCCGGATCAAGCCCCGCCGCGATATAACCCGCCGCCAGTTCGCGCGTATTGTGGCGCAAATCAGCAGGGTCTTGCCAGACGGTGATCGCATGAAGATCGACCATGCAATACAGCGTTTCGATGCCGCTTTCTTGCATATCAACAAAGCGCTTGATCGCGCCAAGATAGTTGCCGAGTGTCAGGCCGCCCGAGGGCTGGATGCCTGAAAAGACACGGGGTGTGTGGACCACCTCTGTCATAGGAAATCTCCATCTGGAATTAAGGGTCTGGTTGGCTTAGCCATGGGGGCAGGTATCGTCAAGCAAAGCAGGCCACACATAAATGTCCGAAGATCACGAGAAGTCGCCCGAAATCATAAGCCCCGTAAATCCATTGCCGCCTGTCGTGGTTGCGCTGTTCCTGATTATCATCGGGATCGAGGCGACATTTACGCTGGCCACGCGCGGGATCATTGGGGGGCCTGCCGGCATTGGTTGGCGCTTGGATGCGATGCAAAGCTATGCATTTTCAGGACCGATCTTTGATTGGATGTGGAACAACGGGCAATGGCCGACCGAACATCTGATGCGTTTCGTCAGCTATCTGTTCATTCACGTCAGCTTTACCCACGCATTGTTTGTTTGCGTCATGCTTTTGGCGTTGGGTAAAATGGTGGGCGAGGTCTTTTCAGGTTTTGCAACGCTGAGTGTTTTTGTTGTGTCTGGCGCGGTTGGTGCCTTGGCGTATGCGGTGCTTTTGGATGATCAAGCGCCTTTGGTGGGTGGTTTTCCCGGGGTTTACGGTTTGATCGGTGCGTTTACATATCTGCTTTGGCTACGGCTTGGTGAGCTGGGCGCACAACAAGTGCGGGCGTTTACGTTGATCGGTTTTCTGATGGGAATTCAGCTAGTGTTTGGACTGCTTTTTGGAGTGCAGAACGATTGGCTTGCGGATGTTTTCGGGTTTGCGACGGGCTTTCTGCTGTCATTCGTTGTCAGTCCGGGTGGTTTCCAACGTTTGCGCGAAATGGTGCAGCGCGATTAATCTGCTTAGCGGCCGCGTCGCATTGCACCTTTAAGCTCTGACAACCGCATCGCGCCCAGAAGATGCGCGAGGAGGAAATACGCGCCCATGCCGATTGTGACGAGTGCTGCGAGTGCTGGGTATCGCCAGCCGGGCATTCCGAGGAACGTCGACAGTGCTGCGGTAAGGCTCCATAAAACAAAACCCATTGCGATTGACGCGAGGCAAATACGCCAGATGCGGGATTTCAATTGGGAATCAAAACGCGCGACATCGCCCATGGGGCGTGTCCCCTTTATCAAAAGCAACACCATGACCCAGCTTGCGAGCGTGGTGGCGATTGCGGGTGCGATCCAGCCAATTACGGGGGCAAGGCTGAAGGCGAGGATTGCGTTCACAGCCATTGCGACAAGCGCGTAGCGGAATGGTGATTTCGTATCTTCGCGCGCGTAAAACAGCGGTTGCAGCGTTTTTTGCAGAACAAATGCGGGTAGCCCAAGGCCATAGATCGCAACGGCTGCGGCGATGGCTGCGCTGTCGTCGGATGTGAGTGCTCCGCGTTCAAAGAGAACTGTAACAAGGGGCAGTGGGATAACGATCAGTGCAACGGATGCGGGGATCGTGAGCGCGAGCGAGATTTCAGTGGCCCGTGAGAACGCGGCGCGCGCGCCAGTGTCATCGCCAGATTGAAGACGGCGCGACAAGTCTGGCAGCAACACGATACCGACCGCGATACCAACCACACCGAGCGGTAGTTGATAGAGACGATCAGCAGCGAACAGCCAGCCGACGGCACGGTCGAAATAGCTGGCGACTTGTTGACCGACCAACAGATTGATTTGCATGACACCGCCCGCCATTGCCGCAGGGACAGCAATTTTCACGAGATGTTTCATGTCTGGTGAAAAGCGGGGTCGTTGTAGGCGTAATGTAATCCCAGCACGTTTGGCTGCGATCCAAACAAGGACAAGTTGGGCGAGGCCCGCCACAGGGATCATCCAGATGAGCGCGCGCGCAACGTCTTTGCCGGTGTAGGCTGCGAACAATGTGGCAGTGACCAACAAGATGTTCAGCAACACAGGTGCCGCAGCGGCAGCTGCAAAACGGCCAGTTGCGTTTAATACGCCTGACGCAAGGGCCGCGAGAGAGATGAAGAGGATATAAGGAAAAGCGATACGGCCAAATTCGACAGAAAGATCGAAGGTTTCTGTTCCCGCAAAACCACTGGCAAGCGCATAGATCATCCACGGCATAATAGCTTGGGCAACAACGGTCAGAATGATCAGGACCGTGGCGAGGCCAGAAAAGGCTTCACTGGCAAAGGACCCTGGTTGATCATCAGCCTCCAAGCGTTTTGAGAACATTGGCACGAAGGCCAGATTGAACGCGCCTTCTGCGAAAAAACGGCGAAACATATTGGGCAGACGGAAGGCGACCACGAACGCTTGGTAGGCAGGACCCGTGCCTAGGTAGGACAGGATTAATGCATCACGAATGAAACCAAGAACGCGGCTAAGCAGGGTCCAAACACCAACAGTGAACACGCCCGATAGCATCTTGGCCGTGCTCATGCGGTGTTCGCGCGTTCTGCGCCCTGTGTGATCGCTTCGCGGATTTTCTTCTCAAGCGATTTTTGCTTGGACGCAGTGTGGTATTTCAAACCGAACATATCTTTCACATAAAAGGTATCGACCACCTGTTCGCCGTATGTAGCGATGACAGCAGAGGAAATATAGACGTTCATATTCGCGAGGCCGCGCGTGAGATCATAGAGAAGACCGGGCCGATCGCGGGTGTCGACTTCGATGATGGTGTAGATTTCAGACCCCTCGTTATCGAAGGTGATGTGGGTCGGCACTCTGAAGGCGCGTTCGCGTTTCTTGATTTTGTCGCGGTCTTTGATCGCCTCCGTCGCGACGATCTCCCCCATGAGTGTCTTTTGGATCATCGTTTTCAAACGGGGGATGCGGGATTTCTCATAGGGCCCTTCATCGCCGTCTTGGATCCAGAACGCCGCTGTTGCGTATCCGTCGTTGGACGTAAATGTCCTTGCATCGACGACGTTGGCACCGACAAGGGCCAAAGCCCCTGCAAGACGCGAAAAGATACCGGGGTGATCAGCAAGCGCGAAACAAACGCGCGTCGCGTCGCGATCTTCATCGGGGTGGATATCAATCGCAATTTTATCATCTTTGATATCGCGCAGAAGGCGCGCAAAAATCACGTGCGCCGTGACGTGGAAACCTTGCCAATATGGTGGGTAATGGCGTGACGTTTCCTCTTTGATTTCTTTTTTGCTCCACTTTGGCAAAGCAGCGCGCAAAGCACGTTTAGCATCTGCACCGCGTTGTTCACGGTTCAAATCTTCGAGACCATTTTCCAGTGCGTTTCGCGTTTGACGGTAGAGTGCGCGGATTAGAACGGCCTTCCAATTGTTCCATGTATTTGGCCCAACGCCACGAATATCGCAGACCGTAAGGACCGTCAGTAGATCAAGCCGTTTGACAGTTTGCACAGCTTTCGCAAAATCGCGCACAGTGCGCGGATCGGCAATATCGCGCTTTTGCGCCATGTCAGACATGAGTAAATGATAGCGCACCAGCCATTCGACAGTTTCCGTGTCGGCTTTGTTCAACCCCAAACGCGGGGCCACTTTACGGGCGATTTTCGCCCCCAAGATCGAATGGTCCTCTGGGCGACCTTTGCCAATATCATGCAGCAACATCGCAACATAAAGAACCTTGCGATCAATGTCCTTGGTTAGGATTTCAGTAGCGATTGGTAAGTCTTCTTCTAGCTCACCCCGTTCAATTTCAGAGAGGTTACGGATGCATTGGATCGTGTGCTCGTCCACCGTGTAGTGGTGGTACATGTTGAACTGCATCATCGCGACGATGTGGGCAAATTCAGGAATGAACGCGGCTAGGACACCAAGTTCGTTCATGCGGCGCAACGCGCGCTCGGGATTACCGTGTTTCAACATCAAATCCAGAAAAATGCGCCGTGCCGTTGGGTCGTTGTGCATGTCTTCGTCGATCAAATGCAAGTTGGCTTTGACCAAAAGCATGGCATCGGGATGAATTAACATGCCCGTGCGCAAAGCTTCCTCGAATAGTTTTAGGATATTGAGCTTGTTACAAATGAATTCATCTGGATCTGACACAGCAAGACGCCCATGCACCACGACATAGCCTGGCTTCATCTTAGGGCGGCGACGGAAAATACGTTCCAGCAAAGGCTCGCCTTTGGCGTGGATCGCTTCGAGTTTGGTCAGGAAGATGCGGGTCAGATCGCCAACTTCGGTCGCATGGCGAAAGTAATCTTGCATAAAGATTTCGACGGCACGACGTCCTTGTACATCGATGTAGCCCATTTGCGTCGCGACCTCGACTTGTAGATCAAAGGTCAATTGCTCCATCGGGCGTTTGGAAATCAAGTGGAGATGGCCGCGCACTGCCCAGAGAAAACTTTCAGCGCCTCTGAATGTGTGCAAATCATCATCAGTGAAAACACCCATATCAACAAGCTCGGCCACCTTTTGAACGCCTTGTACATATTTGGCGATCCAATACATAGATTGCAGATCGCGCAGCCCGCCTTTGCCCTCTTTCACATTTGGCTCAACGACGTAGCGCTGGCCACCTTGCTTGTTGTGGCGAATTTCGCGTTCTTCTAGCTTGGCCTCGACAAATTCCCGCTCTGATCCTGCAAACAAGCCATCCCAAAGCTGTCGTTCCAGTTTTTGCGCAAGCGGCTTGTCCCCCGTCAGATACCGATGTTCGAGCATCGCGGTACGGATGGTGAAATCTTCGCCACCCAAGCGAATGCAATCTGGGATCGTGCGGCTGGCATGGCCGACTTTCAGACGCAAATCCCAAAGTATGTAGAGCATCGATTCAATGACGCTTTCGGCCCAAGGAGTTATTTTGTAGGGCGTGATAAACAATAAATCCACGTCAGATTCAGGGGCCATCTCGCCGCGCCCATATCCGCCAACCGCAATCAATGCGATGCGTTCTTGTTCTGTTGGGTTGGGCAAGGGATGCAGGATCTGCGTTGCGATTTGGTAGCTCGTCTCAACCAGACAATCGGTAAGATAGGTATAGGACCGTGTCATCGGGCGCGCTGAAAAAGGGGCGGCGCGCAGGGCATCTGCAATTAAGGCCATGCCAGTTTTGCGCGCCTCTAAGAGATGCGTGACAGCGATTTTGCGAACGTCCATCGGGCTGGATGCGCTTAGGATTTCAGCTTCAATCTTGCTAAGAATGGCGTCCGCGTCAAAAATATGCTGCGCCGGACAGCTCAAATTCTCCGGCGCAGCGATTGTTAGGTGCATTTTAGGCTTAGAAGCCTGCGCCTGAGAATTTGGTTGAGGCAGGGTCAATGATTACCACCTGTTTGTTGCGTACCATCGCCACGGAAAGCGCGCGTTCGTTCGTGCCATTAGGACGCAATCGGAATGCACCTGCAACCCCTTGGAAGCCAGCACCTTGTGTAAGTGCGCCAGATGTAAGCGCTTTTTTGTTACCTGCCTCTACAAGCGCCCCAATTGCAGCAATGCCATCATAGGCCAGTCCCGCAAGTTGATGAGGCGACGTGCCATAGGCTTGGGTGTAGCGGGCTTCGAAGTTTTTAATCATGCCTTGATCGGGCATCGTGAACCAGCCATTTTGAAGTCCGGGCAATTCAAGCGTTTGCGCGGGAACATCCCAGCGGCTTAGACCTGCGTACTGGATCTTGGATGGGTCCACACCTGCTTCTGGAAGCATCTGCGCCAAAAGAGGCAAAGCGCCCACAGAGTTGGACGTAAGGATCAGAGTGTCTGCGCCTGTGCTGTCCATTGCTGCTTTTATTTGTGGAACTGCTGCGACAACGCCTGGCAGGCTGAAGTCGAAACCGTTGATTGAAACAATTTGAACGCCATTGCGCGCCGCGGCCTGCTGAACCGAATTGCGACTAAGCTGACCCTCGATGTTGTTGGGATGTACGATCACGGCTTTGGTTTTGCCTTGACGCTGTGCGAACGCCATCAAACGGTTCGCTGAGTTGTCAAAGGTTGGCCCAAGCACAAAGACGTTGCCGCCTGCGATGGATGTATTGTTGGAAAAGCTAAGCACATTTACGTTCTGGCCTGAAACAGCAACGCCAGCCGCGTTAGCGGCATCCGCAAAAAGCGGCCCAAGAATGATCTGCGCGCCGTCTGCGACGGCTTTTTGTGCCAAGGCTGCGGCTTGTTCTGTTGATCCGCCTGTGTCGTAAACGCGCAAATCGATCTTTACGTTGGTCAGGTCAGCTATTGCCAAGCGCGCCGCGTTCTCTAGAGACGTCGCAACTGTGCCCGCACCGTTGCTTGATTTGGGAACCAGTAACGCAACTGGAACAGGAACGGAGGTATCAATCGTTGGACCTGAACCACCACCAAGAAAAGGCTCCCCATTTCCAACCGTAAACGGCTGGCACGCCGAGAGCGCGAGCGTCGCTGAAACAAAAACACCGCGCGTCAGCGCCTTGCGGGCCGAAGCCAAAAAAGCGAACATAGAAGTATAACCCCCCAAGGTGGTCGAGCGCGCATATGCGCCGACAAATCAGGGGACATAATAAACGTCATGAAAGGCGGGTCTAGTGGTGAATGCAAAGACAGTGAAATTGGAAGCGGGTTTGTACTTTGTTGCAACCCCTATCGGCACTGCGCGCGACATCACTTTGCGTGCGCTTGATATCCTTGCTTCGGCTGACGTTTTAGCTGCTGAGGACACACGTTCAATGCGCCGCTTGATGGACATCCATGGCATACCTCTGGGCGACCGTCCTTTGCTGTCCTATCATGACCACAATGGCGCGCGCGCACGGCCCAAACTCATGCAATTCCTAGCAGAAGGGCGCTCTGTCGCCTACGCAAGCGAAGCGGGCACACCACTTATTGCGGACCCTGGATTTGATCTGTCCAAAGAAGCGTCAAGCGAAGGGTATCTTGTTACCTCTGCACCGGGCCCAACTGCAATTGTGACGGCGCTAACTTTAGCGGGTTTACCAACGGATAAATTTCTTTTTGTAGGTTTCTTACCCAACACAAAAGCTGCGCGGATTTCCGCGATTGAAGCCGTTCGAGAGGTTCCTGCGACCTTGGTTTTCTACGAATCGCCTAAAAGAATCGCTGCAATGTTGGCAAATAGCCTGACTGTTTTGGGGGATCGTCCCGCTGCTGTATGCCGTGAATTGACCAAAAAATTCGAAGAAATCCGGCGTGGGACTTTGTCGGAATTGATCGATTCCGTGAAAGAGCGTCCACCGAAAGGTGAAATTGTCGTTGTTATTGATCGGGCTGGGAAAGCAACTGTTAACGAATCTGATCTAGAAGAAGATTTGAGAGAGGCGCTTGGACGAATGTCGGTCAAAGATGCGTCTGAAATGGTTGCGGGTGTGCATGGGATTCCTAGGCGCAAAGTGTACCAACTGGCTTTGGCAATGGATCGGACGGATGGATAAATCACTTACCGGCACGGTTGCAAACCTTGCAGGGCAAAATGCGGAACTTCAAGTTGCTGCTGATTATGAACGCCGCGGTCACACGCTGGCGGCGCGACGCTGGCGCGGCAAAGCTGGTGAGGTTGATTTGATTTTCAATTCTGGGTCCGAAGTGGTGTTTGTTGAAGTTAAGAAAGCGAGCAGTTTTTCTGCCGCTGCACGCCGAATTTCAGCGCGTCAACAGCAACGCATTTGCCTTGCTGCGCAAGAATACCTTGGAACGCTGCCAAATGGGTCTCTGATACCTATGCGCGTTGATGCGGCCTTTGTGGACCGTCATGGCCAAATAGCAGTTTTAGAAAATGCGATAGGCAGTTTCTAGCGCGCTCCCCATTGCACCATGCCAAGCACTGCGCCATGTAAGAAGAGCAATATAGATAAGGCTCTGGCATGAAAATCGCATTTCAAATGGACCCAATCCAAGACGTCAACATCGATGCGGACAGTTCGTTCCGTTTGGCGGAAGAGGCGCAATCGCGTGGGCACGACTTATTTTATTATGCGCCTGATATGCTTGCCTATGAAGAGGGCCGTGTAACCGCAAAGGGACATGATTTCACGGTTCAGAGGATCCAAGGGGATCACGTGCATCTGGGACAAGAGCGTCATGTCGATCTGTCTGAAATGGATGTGATCTGGCTGCGCCAGGATCCCCCGTTTGATATGAATTACATCACATCAACGCATATTTTGGACCGCTTGCATCCTAAGACACTGGTTGTGAATGATCCGTTCTGGGTTCGTAATTATCCTGAAAAACTACTGGTTCTCGATTTCCCAGACTTAACACCGCCGACAACAATCGCGCGCGATCTTGAAACTATCAAAGCGTTCAAGGCCAAGCATAATGACGTCATTCTGAAACCTCTTTACGGAAACGGTGGTGCGGGTGTCTTTCGCTTGGATGCAAATGATCGCAATCTGACGTCCCTGCACGAATTGTTTACAGGCTTCAGTCGTGAACCTTTGATTGTGCAAAAATTCCTTCCCGATGTTTCTAACGGCGACAAGCGCGTGATCCTGGTGGATGGAGAACCCGCTGGTGCGATTAACCGTGTTCCCGCAGCAGGTGAAACGCGTTCAAACATGCATGTTGGTGGACGTCCAGAAAAGATCGGCCTGACAGAGCGTGATCTAGAAATTTGCGCGCGTATTGGACCACTTTTGCGCGAAAAGGGTCAGGTCTTTGTAGGGATCGACGTGATCGGCGATTATCTGACCGAGATAAACGTGACCTCCCCAACTGGCATCCAAGAGCTTGAGCGCTTTGACGGGGTGAATATTGCCGAAAAAATCTGGCAGGCAATTGAAGCGAAACGCGCCTAATCAGGTAGTTTCAAAACTTGATAATCTAAAGCTAAGCGCCTCTGCAACATGCGCAGGGGCGACATCGTGCGCACCTTCAAGATCAGCAATCGTGCGCGCGACGCGCAAAATGCGATGGTACCCGCGCGCGCTAAGCCCGAAACGTTCGGCACCCTTGGTTAAATAGGCTTTGCCGTCTTCACAAAGTTGCGTGATATTTTTAAGCGCTTCACCCTCTGCATCTGCATTGGTGCACATCCAATCGTGATTTTCGAACCGTACCTGTTGAATATCGCGTGCTTTGGCGACCCTCTGTGCGATCACAGCACTGGTTTCACCTGAGTTGGGAAGATCAAGATCGGTGAAATGCACAGGCGGCACTTCGGCCCGAAGATCAAAGCGATCCATCAAAGGGCCTGAAATGCGCCCCATATAATCCTGCGCGCAAAGCGGCATTTTTGAACAGGCGCGCGCTGGGTCAAACGCATATCCGCAGCGACAGGGATTGGCCGCTGCAACCAACATGAAACGGCAGGGATATTTGATATGCGCATTGGCGCGTGCGATCATGACCTCTCCCGTTTCAATGGGTTGGCGCAATGTTTCCAGAACTTGGCGTGGAAATTCGGGAAATTCGTCCATGAATAAGACGCCGTTTTGGGCCAAAGACACTTCGCCGGGTTTTGCCGTTCTTCCGCCCCCAATTATTGCTGGCATTGATGCTGTGTGATGGGGCTCGCGAAAAGGTCGCGTTCGTGAAATGCCGCCTTCGTCCAGTAAGCCCGAGAGCGAATGTATCATTGAGGTTTCCAGCGCCTCAATCGGACTAAGCGGGGGCAAAAGGCCGGGTAAACGTGAGGCGAGCATGGACTTTGCTGAACAAGGTGTGCCGACCAGCAAAATATGATGACGCCCTACCGCCGCGATTTCCAAGGCACGTTTGGCGCGCTCTTGCCCCTTCACATCGCGCAGATCTTTCATTTGCGCACCGTCAGAAACGGTACAAGGTTTGGCGGGTGCCAATGGGCTTTGCCCTGTGAAATGACCCACGACTTCCGCCAAACTTTTGGCTGCTAGAACTTCAGCCGCACCAACCCACGCTGCTTCTGCGCCTGAAGCCGCGGGACACAAAAGTGTGCGTTCTTCGTGCGCGGCTGTCATGGCCGCTGGTAGCGCGCCTACGACAGGAACCAACGCGCCGCTTAGGGATAACTCACCCAAAGAAATTGTGCGTTCGATCTCATCAGCGGGTACTATATTTAGGGCTGCCATTAGTGACAAAGCGGTTGGAAGGTCGAAGTGGGACCCTTCTTTGGGCAGGTCTGCAGGCGAGAGGTTTATCGTGATCCGTTTTGACGGCAAAGCGATGGACATGGACGAAAGCGCCGCGCGCAC
>NZ_JABBAM010000065.1 GCF_018607965.1 Planktotalea sp. | reverse complement strand
ATGGACACCAATGTGACCCAATCAGATAGCTGTTTGCGACAGGCTGGGTGCCTGCAGAATGTTTGTAGCTGCACGGCATCACACAGCGCGTTCTCGCGAAACGTCTTGGTCCGGTTTCTCCCGCAGTTAGTCTTATTTGTTGAACGCGACAAAAAAATCGATATTATGCCGTAATGTTGTACAATTTTTCAAATCCTCAAAATGAAGCCACACTTTCTGATGGCTCGGCGACACAGAAAACGTATCTGGCGTTGCGAAAGATGATCGTGATCGGGGATCTGAAACCCGGAGAAAAATTAAAGATCGAAGGGCTGCGACAAAGGCTTGGCACAGGTGCGTCACCGATCAGGGAAGCGCTAAGTCTGCTGACTTCAGATAATTTGGTTGAGCGGATCGATCAACGCGGATTTCGTGTGTCTCTGACCAGCCGTAAGAATTTTGAAGAAATTCTGATGCTTAGGTGTGAATTGGAAGATATCGCGTTGCGTCAGAGCCTCGCTAATCGCACGCAGGATTGGGAAGAGCAGGTGGTGGTAAGCCATCACAGGATGGTGCGCGCGCAAGTTGGTGGTGATGCAGCGTTTGAAGATCTGCACAAAGCGTTCCACATGGCATTGCTTGGGTGTTGCGATGCGCCGATACTGTTGAAATTCTGTTCGCAGCTTTACGATCTTAACATTCGGTATCGCTATCTCGCGAGCGGTGCGATGAATTACAAACAACGGGATGTTTCGCACGAACACCAAAACATTATGGATGCCGTGATCGCGGGGGATGGCGACACAGCTTCTGCAGAACTGCTAAGCCATTTCCGCCACACGGGTGCGTTTTTGGCAGGGCTTATTCCGCAACAAGGGTGAGGTCGAAATCGACTTGCATGTAGGGACCATCCACCTTGCCTGACAGATCAAATCCATCTGGAAAGCTGCCTGCTGGCATGTCTTCGTAGTGCATCACCAAATCTTCACGCACGCCGAATACCGCGTCTTCGTCCAAATAGGGATCATCGCCTGCGAAGACTTCGGAGACTAACGTGCGATAGCCTTTGGCTTTCACGATGAAATGCAAGTGTGAGGGGCGCCATGCTTGTCGCCCCGTCGCAGATAAGAGCGCGCCGGCAGGTCCGTCTGTTGGAACTTCGTAACTGACGGGTTTAACTGTTGTGAAACCGTAACGTCCGTCGCTGCCAACTGTTTGGATACCGTGGAACGAATATGTGCCCTGCTCGGGGTCTTGGCTGGAATACAAACCATTTGGCGCGGTCTGCCAAATATCGATCTGAGCCCCCTCAATCGGTTCACCCTTCATGTTTTGAATGACGCCTTTGGACAATAGAATAGGGCCTTCGTAGTGCCGTTTCATATCATGGCCAAACGGGATCGCAGGGGCACCTGCGATATGGAACGGGCCAAGCACAGATGATGACGAACCGCCCGGAACCATATTGATCAGATCGACCAAGGACGAAATCCCCAAAAGATCACTGAGCAAAACCATTTCATGGCGCTCTTTGTCAGAAATTTCGCCCGCCCATTCGAGCATCTCGATACCCTTTTCCCATTCCGCATGGGTCAGTTGGGTTTCGCGCACGAAGGCATGTAAATGTTTGGCCAAAGAATTCATGACCTCGGCTGTGCGTGGGTCAGTGTCTTTGCTGATGTAGCCAGCAAACGCGTCGGTGATATTTTCTTTGGTTACATTGCGCATGAGAGCGTTCCTTACAAAAGGGCTAGGCTGAGTATCGGGAATTCGATGAGAAAGAACAAGACGACGAGCATGACAGCTGCAAAGGGAAGGGTGCCCATGAACACGTCTTTCAACGAAATACGATCATCGTTCAGCGTCGATTTGATAACGAAACACGAAATTCCCAGCGGCGGTGTCAGCAACCCGATTTCTGCACCCACCACCGTAACGATACCAAACCAAACAAGGCTTAGGCCCATGGGTTCGATCAGCGGCAAGAACAGGGGCACAACGATAAGGATGATAGAGGCGGTATCCAGAAGTGTGCCAAGGAAGAGCATCAAGAGGACATAGAGCAGCATGATTGTCCAAAAGCTTGCTTGACTGCCAGCCAGCATATCACCCAGTTGGTTGGGCACGCCTGCAAGGCCCAGCATGCGGCTATAGATTGATGCAGCGGTGATAAGGAACAACAAGAATGCTGTGATGTGCCCCGTTTCTAGTAATGCATGCCAGAAATCACGCAGCGACATAGAACGGCGCACGATAGCGATCAGCAAGGCGACCAATGCGCCAGCCGCGCCTGCTTCGACGGGGGTCAGCCAACCTGTATAGATGCCGCCAAGAACCACCATGATCAGGAAAAGGATCGGCAGGGTCTTGGATGCAATTTCGCGTGCCGGCATACGTTCGTAATCCGTCGCAGGACGTCCGCCGATGAAACTCGGTGTGAGGCGACCCATCAGCCAAATCGCACCGATGTAGGCGATGGCGAGCATGATGCCAGGAATGACGCCAGCGAGGAACATATCCCCAACGGATTGTTCGGCCACAAAGGAATAGATGATCAACATCGCAGATGGGGGAATGATCATGCCAAGAACCGATGATCCAGCAACCACACCGACGGCAAAGCGCGGGTTGTAGCCGTGGCTTAACATCTGGGGAACGGAGACTTTTGAAAAGACCGAAGCAGAAGCAATGGACGATCCAGTGACAGCCGCAAAGACTGCGTTCGCACCAACCGTGGCCATACCAATGCCGCCTTTCACACGACGGAATCCTGTACTCATGACCTCATAGACATCGCTGCCTAACCCCGCTTTCGAGACTATGAGCCCCATAAACGTAAACAGCGGTATCGTCGCGAATGTGTATTCCATCGCGCTGTCTCCAATGGCGATTTTCAACAGGTTCATCGCTAGCGTGAAGTTGTCGCGCATCAACCAGATCGAAACGAAAGACACTGCGCCCAAAGCGATGGGGATATAGACACCCAAATAGATCAACAGAACGATTGCGCCGACCGACATCAGGCCAATATCAAGAGGGCTCATTTAGCGGTATCCTGCTCGTCTTCGGGTAAATTAGTTAGCTTGAGACCCTTATCAGGAAGCGCGATTTTCAGCGCGAACAGCAATGTGCAGAGCGCTGCGCTGAGTAAGATCACCAGTTTGACAGGCCACCACGGCGCGGTGAACACGCCTGGGACACCGAAGAAGTCCTTGGTGTGCCACATCTCTGTGAATTCGGGAAAAATCGCGACGGCGACAAGGCCCATGAAGATAGCGGACAACAGGTTGATTGCCGCGCGCAGGAATGCCGTGAAGCCTGGGAATTTGTAGCCAATCACATTCTGGAAACCATCCGATGCGGTCAGGCGATTGACCCTAACAACGTCTGGCAACTGCAAGAATACGATCAGGACGATTGAGAATTGAACAACCTCAACCGCCCCCATGAACGGCGCGTTAAAGAACCCGTGCGCAATCACATCGTAATTCACGATTGCCACAAGCGAAAGGACAACCAGTGTGCCAACAACATTCGCACTGATTGCGATGCCATTGGCCAAGGCTCTGATATGTCGAAGCGCTTGCAGCATGTTATGTCCTACCCAGCTTAGTTGCTTGCGATGGACCAGTCACGAACGCCGGTGTAACCCGCATCCTTGAGCTTGCCCAAATAGGTGTTCAGCATCGCTGTGCCATCTTCGCCTTTGGCGTCCAAGCCTTGCGCCCATTCAGCCGCGATGTTTGGAATTGCCGCCGCCCAAGTCGCGCGATCCTCACTGCTCATCTCGACGATAGTGCCACCTTGTTTGACATACGCGTCACGGCTTGCAGCAGCGCGGTCCATTGCGATGCCCGCAACGTGATCACGGTACTCAACAGCGACTTCAGTCAACGCGGTCTTCACTTCGCCGGGCAGTGCGTCCCAGTAGTCTTTGTTCACTGTGATCGTCTTGGAGTTCACAGCGCCAAGATCAGCCTTCAGCATTTAGGGGGCAACTTCGGCGATTTTGAATGTTTTCGCCGCTTCAGGCCAAAGCATCGCGTTATCGACAAGACCAGTTTGTAGCATGTTGTAAAAGTCCGTCAGACCGCCACGGACACCAGCAGCGCCATCGATGCCTTCAAGATAACGCAGGTTCATGCCCGCGCCAGCAACTTTAGTTCCCTCAAGATCAGAAAGACCAGAGATCGGGTTTTTGGAGAAGACCTGATACGTATCAAGAACAACACTAGTCGCCAGGTAGACCTGGTTTTGCTTTTTAAATTCGTTCTGCATCGCAGGGAATTCTTTGGCGATCTCGTCGATTGCTTTGGACACAGCGCGCGCATCAGGTGCGACAAACGGCGTAACTGCAGACAAGGCTTGAGATGGCAATTTGGATGAATGGAAGATCGTTGTCACGATACCGATATCGCCCAAGCCCAGCTTTACGCCCTATAAAACGCCCTTGGGTTTAACGATGGAACCGCCGTAGTTTTCTTGCCAATCCATGACGTAGTTGCCATTTGCGGCCAAACGCTTGTCGACCTCAGGAATGAAGAAGGCAGTGAATTACTTCACCCAAAGCGCGCGCGCTGGATAGCCGTCGATGACGACTGCCTTGATGGTTTCCTGCGCCATAGCAGGGATAGCAGTCAGGGTTGCCAGAGCAGCACCGAAAGCCAAGCTTTTTGTCCAATGTTTCATATTTATCCTCCCAGATAGTCTATTTTTACGCCAATCAGGCTTTCTGCCATGTCACGGTTAAATCCGTGCCTGAATTCTCATATAGTTTCGCGAGCGGACAGAACTTGGCCGTCTCTACACCTACGGTGTCCAATTCTTCTTGGCTCAGCGTGCCGTCTGCGACCACGTGCAAGCGGATCGCTTTGAACGGCACTTCGACCTCTTCCATCAACAAAACACCGCGTCGGTCGAAATCGACTTCCATCGTGAACGCCATGTGGCCAAGATCAGCGCCCAGCTTGTTGGCACATTTGCTACCGATCACGTTGGTACATCCGATCAACGCCGCAAATGCAGCTTCGGTTGGCGCGACACCATCATTGGTGCCACCGCGCTCTATTGGTTCGTCAATGACGTCCACCAGATCACGCACCATCGTTTCACTGCGCGCATGGCTTGTGCCTTTACCCGTCAGCTTGATTGTCATTATCGATTTTTGTCGTATTGCCATGGTCGCCTCACATTATTTTGCAAATTTCATCAAACCCGAAGCGGGGTAATTTTTGGAACAGCGCAGATTCATCCGCGTGTCCAATGTTACACAGAAAATTCGATTTCCAACCGTTTTCGGAAAAGAATTCTTCGTCAACAACCGCGTTGGAAAAACCCGACATCGCGCCAACGTCCAAACCCATCGCGCGGGCCGCAATCATGAGATAGCCACCTTGCAAGGTAGAGTTGCGGTAGGCGGTGTCGTTGGCATAGTCTTCTTTGCCCTCAAACATGGGCTTGCGATTGTCATGGGGGAACAAGAAATCCAAACGCTTCCAATAGTCGGGATCCCACGCGATGATTGCCGTCACAGGCGCACCCATCATTTTGGGGATGTTCAATGGCTTCATCGACTTGGCCAAACGTTCCTTGCCCTCAGCCGAGCGCACAAACACGAACCGCGCAGGGCATGTGTTCATGCTGGTAGGACCGTTGATCGTGATATCATACAGCGTGCGCAGTTGTGCGTCAGAGACTGGTTCGTCGGTCCACGCATAATGCGAACGTGCGTCGCGCAGGATCAGATCAAGCGACGCGTCATCTAGCTGACCTTGACGTTCCCGTAGGGAACGCACAGCGTCTTGCGCTTGGGCGCGTAGCTCATCGCTCATGACTTGGCTTTCATGTCTGCTTCGTCGACGATTGGGTTCGAACAAATGCCGATGCCTTCGATTTCAATGTCGACGACTTCACCAGGAACCAACCAACGCGGGTTCGGTTTTGTGGCATGCCCGACACCTGGGGGCGTCCCCAATGCGATGTGGTCGCCTGCCTCTAGCGTGGTGTATTCAGAAATAATCGCAATCGCATGTGCAGCGGACCAGATCATGTTTTGCGTATTTGAGCTTTGTAGGATTTCGGTTCCAACGCGGCTTTCGATCTTTAGCCCCTTTGCGCCTTCAGGCACTTCATCGGGCGTGACAACAAAAGGGCCAATCGCGCCCGTGTTGTCGAAGTTCTTGCCGGGCGTCCATTGATGGGTCTTGCGCTGGTAGTCGCGCACAGATCCATCATTGAATACGGTGTAGCCAAAGATGTGATCATGTGCATCGGCTTGTGCGATATGGCGCCCCCCTTTGCCAATGATGATCATCAGCTCGGCTTCATAATCCAGATCATGCGAACACGTAGGACGCACCAAAGGCGCACCAGCCGCCATCACAGAATTGCGGCCGCGCATGAACAATGCGGGATAGTCGGGGATGTCGTAGCCACCCTCTTTGATGTGCTCGATGTAGTTCAGACCGAGGCAGATAATTGTTCCGGGCTTTTCAATCGGAAGCGCGGGCGTGATGTCAGACACATTGATCGCAGCGCCCAGATCACTAAGGTTTGCAGCGCGCGCCATTAGATCCACATCCGCTGCCAACTCGGCAAGGTCTTGCCCGACGTCTGGCAGTGCAGCCGTCAAATTGTACGCGGTATTGCCCTTTGCAAGATAAACAGACTGTGTTCTGGCGACTTGACCGACAATTAAACGCATGAGACTCTCCGAGTTGATCTTGCGAAAGTTTGACGATATTTAAAATCCAAGTCAAATAAAATCGATATTTTTACGAACGCACTTCAGGAGAACACAATGCCAGCATGGGATACCTACAAAGCCGAGGCGAAAGCGCGCGGTTCACTTGCATTTGAACTATACGTTGTGTAATCTGTTCCAGCGAAAACGCCAGATGAGTTGAAAGCCAATTTGCCGGATCACTTGGCCTACCAATCCAAGATGGAAGCGGCTGGAACCCTCGTTTTTGCGGGACCAATGTCGGATGAATCGGGCACACAAATGCAAGGTATGGGCCTGATCATCTATCGTGCCGCGTCCTTTGAAGCGGCCCGTGCGATTGCAGAGGACGACCCGATGCATGCCTCAGGTGCGCGCAGTTTTACGCTGCGCAAATGGATGATTAATGAGGGCAACCTGACTTTGAACGTGGGCCTGTCCCAGCAAAGTGTTTCGCTAAGTTAGCGACCTTTCCAAACGGGATCGCGCTTTTCTGCAAAGGCGCGGGCCCCTTCATGTTGATCCTGAGACGTATAAAGCGCCTCGACCGTTTTGAACTGGCTCTTGGTCACTTTGTTCAGGGCGTCTTGGAACTTCATGTCCTCGGCTTCGCGCACGACCTCTTTGATGGCTGCGTAAACAAGAGGGGGGCCAGAGGCCAACAACTGCGCCAGTTTGCGCGCTTGGTTCATCAAATCCTGAGCAGGGTATACGTAGTTGATCATGCCCCAGCGGGCGGCTTCATCCGCATCCAGCCAACGCCCCGTTAGCAGCATATCCATCGCAATGTGATATGGAATACGCTTTGGTAACTTAATGCTTGCGGCATCCGCAACAGTGCCGGAACGGATTTCAGGCAATGCAAAACTGGCATGATCTGCTGCAAGGATCATGTCCGCGCTTAGGGCCAGCTCTAACCCACCACCGCAGCAAATCCCATTGACTGCAGCGATTAAGGGTTTGTTCATGTGGGGCAACTCTTGCAAACCGCCAAAGCCCCCAACGCCGTAGTCTCCATCAACCGCGTCTCCATCAGCCGCAGCTTTTAGATCCCAACCGGGACAAAAGAACTTGTCACCAGCCCCCGTTATGATCGCAACGCGAAGGTTTGGGTCATCGCGAAAGTCTTTGAAAACTTGTCCCATAATACGGCTTGTCGCGAGATCAATCGCATTCGCCTTTGGACGGTCGAGCGTGACCTCAAGCACATGGCCCTCGATATGTGTTTTGATTGGCTCGTTTGTCATGGCATGTCTCCTTGCACAATGAGTGCATCTACGGCGATCGCACTGTTTGGAGTGCACATCATTGGGTTGATCTCAACTTCTTGTATTTGTCCGTGATGCGCAATGACGTAGGTCTGCACGGCATCAATCGCGCGCCAAAGGGCTGTGCGATCAATGGCAGGGCTGCCTCGATATCCATCCAGAACCGGCGCGCACCGAAGTGTACCAAGTGCGTCTGCCACGTCGGTTTTGTATACGGGCAGCAGGAGGGAGGCCGTGTCATTCAGTAATTCAGTCTGTGTTCCGCCCGCGCCAAGCGTCAAAACATAGCCATGAGCCGGATCGAGAGTGACCGCCACAAGCAATTCGATGATAGCGCCTTGCACCATTTCTTCTACCAAATAGGTGGTGCAGTTCATGTGACGTGCAGCTGTCTGGAGGGCGTCGGGGGTGTTCAACCCCACCTTTACAGCGCCGGCCTCTGATTTGTGTGCAAGGCCGGTACCTTTCAGGACCCAAGGGGCCGACAGGCTTTGTGCGGCTTGCTCCATGTTTTGGGGCGTGGTGACAACGCAAGAACGTGGCACTTTCAGTCCGAAATTTGCAAGGCTTGCTTTCGCTTCATCTTCGGAGAAAACACGCGTGTTTGTCGGGGGCGCGGGTTCTAAAACTGGAGATGCGTCAAAGGCCTGTGCCTGCGCAAGTGCAATCGCGCGCAACGCATGGTCCATGCCTGTGAGAGGGATAACGCCCTCGTTCAGCAGTGTTCTCGCGATGTCTTCTGGCAATGTATCGGGAAGGGACGCCAGAACGGCCACAGGAACAGAGCTGTCTTTGGCCGTTTGAATGATGGCTTTCAACGCAATGTCCCAGTCTGCCAAGGTACAACGGTCGGGACGAGGGAAATCTAGCACAACGATGCCCATACCAAGTTCTGCACCAAACAATGCGCTAAACGTAGCGCGCATGGCCGTTTGGTCGGCCCAAATGTAGGTGTGGTAATCCAGCGGATTGGCCAGCGCGACCTTGGGGCCAAGTGTGGCGCGCAACGCAGTAGTTTGGCGCTGGTTTAGAGGGGGGTATGATACGCCTTCGGATTGACCGAGGTCGGCCATCAAACTGGCCTCACCACCTGAACAGGATGCCGATGCGATTTGGCTTGATTTGAGCGGTCCAGCAACGTGCCAGATTTTCAAAAGCTCTAGAAATGTGCCAAGGTCTTGTGGTTGTGCAATTCCCAATCGCTTCAACAAAGCGCGCGCACCTGTGTGGCTACCAGCGAGGGATGCTGTGTGAGAGACAGAGGCCAATTGCGCTTGCTCTGATGTGCCAATCTTCAAAGCGCAGATGGGTTTTCCAAGTTGATGTGCAAGTTTAGAAAGGCGCTCTAAGGATCTGATATCGCTGATACCCTCGATGTGAAGTCCAAGCGCTGTAACGCGTGGGTCCAGCAAGAGTTCCATCCCGATTTCTGCAATATCAGTTTGTGCTTGATTGCCTGGGGTGACCATATAGGCAATCGGCAAAGCACGGTTTTGCATGGTTAGATTGATCGCGATATTCGAACTTTGCGTGATGATTACGACACCACTTTCGACCCGCTCTCCACCATGTTGGTCAGGCCAAAGTGCGACACCATCCAGATAGTTTAACAGGCCGTAACAATTGGGGCCAAGCACGGTCATGCTGCCCGCCGCGTTCAACAACTGTGCTTGTAGATCAGCCCCGTCTGACAGCTCTGCCGTCGCCTCAGCAAAGCCTGACGCGAAACAAACAGCACCTCCTGCACCACGTTTGGACAAGGCGGACAGACACTCTATCGTCGTGTATCTGTTCACACCCAGGAAACTTGCATCAGGTGCTTTTGGAAGCGCATCGATGCTTGGAAAAGCCGGTCGACCTGCGACCTCAGCTTTGGTTGGATGGACAGGCCAGATATCCCCCTCGAAACCGATGCTTTCACACGTCTTGATGACGTTGTGACACCATGCACCACCGCCGACTATGGCGATAGACTGTGGCCGCAATAACCGCGCCAAACCTGAATTGGAGGCCGTCATGCCTTAGGCACCAAGCGGGCGCAAAAGGTCGCGACTGATGATGTGGCGTTGGATTTCACTGGTGCCGTCCCAAATGCGTTCAACCCGTGCATCGCGCCAGAAGCGTTCAATCGGGTAGTCATCCATCAGGCCCATGCCACCGTGAATTTGCAGCGTCGTATCGGTCACGCGCGCCAGCATTTCGGTAGCATAGAGTTTGGCACTTGCGATTTCACGGTTTGCAGGCAGTCCCTGATCCAACCTCCACGCGCCAGATAGCGTCAGCCAGTCTGCTGCGTCAATTTCTGTGATCATATCGGCGATCTGAAAACTCACGCCTTGGAATTTACCAATTTGCTGACCAAATTGCTTTCGCTCAGCCGAATAATTCAAAGCGTAGTCAAAGCAGCGTCGTGCACGGCCTACGCTAAAGGCCGCGACAGTCAGACGTGTCGCGTAAAGCCATTCGTTCATGACCGCAAAACCGCCGTCAACTTCGCCTAGGACCTGTGCATCGGGCAGGCGGCAATCGGTGAAATCAAGAACATAGTTTTTGTAGCCACGGTGGGACACAGACCGATATCCTTCACGCGCATCAAATCCTGGCGTGCCACGATCCACCAATAAGGCTGTAATCCGTTTCTTCGGACCTTTCGGAGTTTGATCTTCGCCCGTTGCGACAAAAACAATAAAGAAATCAGCGTGCTCACCACCAGAGATGAAGTGTTTGGAACCATTTACAACCCAATCACCGCCATCACGCACTGCGTTACATTTCATGCCACGCACGTCGGAACCCGCCTCGGGTTCTGTCATCGCAAGTGCGTCCATCTTTTCGCCGCGCACAGCTGGCATAAGGTAGCGTTCACGCTGCTCGCCCTCGCAGGCCATCAGAATATTCTGGGGACGACCAAAGAAATGGGTCAGGGCCATAGATCCACGACCCAATTCGCGCTCAACAAGGGTGAAATCCAGATGAGACAGACCCGCGCAGCCGACGTCTTCAGGAAAATTGCAGGCGTAAAAGCCCAGATCAATGACCTTTTGCTTGATCTCATTACCAAGTTCTAAGGGCACGTGGCCTGAGCGCTCAACCTCAGTTTCAAACGGGTAAATTTCTTTTTCAACAAAGCTGCTGACCGTATCAACAATCATATTCTGTTCTTCGCTTAATCCAAACTGCATCGCTTCGTCCTGTTTATTCTCTGTCTCCAAAACACAGCAGCGGGGCGTGGGATGCCTGCTTGGCTGCGACATGGAATGTTTGTTTGCGACGATGCCCATGGATTGGGCAAATGGCCAGCCCATTTCTTGGTACAATTGTGCGCTTGGATTGGGATGCACTTTGGGTCAGAACTTGGGCCATGAGACAGCAAAAGACACGTATTGCCCTGAACGGGTTTGGCCGAATTGGACGTTCGATCCTGCGCATTTTACGCGGGACGGATCTGCCATTCGAGTTGGTTCTTATCAATGATATTCAACCGCTGTATACAGCGTCCTATCTGTTTGAATATGATAGCGTTTTTGGGCGCTATCAGGGTGACGTTCGCTATGAAAATGGCGCGCTGATTTTGGATGGCGAGGCAATTCCATTCTATCACACGGATGATCTGAGCACGCTTGATTTATCTGGTGTTGATGTGGTTCTGGAATGCACAGGATTGGCTGGGAACCGTGCGATCGCAACGCGGGGAATCGAGGCCGGCGCGACGGCCGTTCTTATTTCAGGACCCTCTACCACGGCAGACAAAACCATTGTGCTGGGTGCGAATGATCAAGAGCTTGGCGATGCGCGGATCGTTTCGAATGCGTCTTGCACCACCAACGCGCTTGCGCCGCTTTTGCGGGTTTTGGATAAAGCGTACGGCGTGGAAAGCGGTCATATGACCACGGTGCATTGCTACACGGGCAGTCAGCCGACAGTGGATAAGCCGGGTGCCGATTTTGCGCGTAGCCGCGCGGCGGGGCTGTCGATGGTGCCAACGACCACGAGCGCGCAGAGGTTGACGGATGAGGTTCTTCCGCATCTAGCGGGTCGTATTGAAGCGCGCGCAATTAGAGTGCCGACCGTGAGTGTCTCTGCGATTGATTTAACGGTCCAAACACGGGCCAGTGTGACGGCTGACGCTGTGCGCACGCATTTAAAAGAATGCGCAACGGGGCCGATCATTGGTTGGACAGAACAACCGCTGGTGTCGTCAGATTTACGTATGCGACCAGAATCGCTGGTATTAGTCGGACCTGAGCTATCCGTTTCAGTCGGCGGCTTGCTACGTGTGTTTGGATGGTACGATAATGAATGGGGTTTCTCGATGCGCATGCTCGAACTTGCAGCGCGCATGGCAAATAGATAAGGAATAGGGCGATGCATCCACTGGTAACTGAAGCGCAGGTTAACGCCTTCCAACGCGACGGCGTTATGTTGATCAAGGGTCTGTTTGCAGATCATGTGGAAACGCTGCGCAAAGGCGTGCAGCGCAACATTGACGAACCCGGGCCGTATGCGGCGGAAAATCTAAAGGCGGGTGAGGGTGGACGTTTCTTTGATGACTATTGCAATTGGTCGCGGATTTCTGAATTTGAAGAGGTCGTGTGCACGAGTGCAGCAACCGAAGTGGCCGCGGATTTGATGCGGTCAGACACGGTTCAAATGTTTCATGACCATGTGCTTGTGAAAGAGCCGGGCACGTCCAAGCCGACTCCGTGGCACACGGATGGGCCGTATTATTTTGTTCAAGGCCAACAAACAGTTAGCTTTTGGTCGCCGCTTGATCCTGTGGCCGAAGCAACCTTGCGCTGCGTCGCGGGATCACACCTTTGGGAAAAGCCTGTGTTGCCAACGCGTTGGTTGTCGGAGACGAATTTTTATCCTGACGAAGATGCGTATATGATGGTGCCTGATCCAGATGCTGAGGGCATGGACGTACGCGAGTATGACATGGAACCGGGGGACGCAGTGGCGTTTAACTATTCAATCTTGCACGGGGCGCGTGGCAATGAAACCGGCCTGCGCCGTCGTGCGTTTTCGCTACGATTGTTGGGGGATGATGCGCGCTATGTGGAACGTCCCGGCCCAACATCGCCGCCATTTCCGGGGCATGATATGATCGCGGGTCAGCGTCTGCGCGAGGATTGGTTTCCTGTGCTCTACCGTCGGTAAGCTGGAACAGAAAAAGGGCACCCTATTTCTAGGATGCCCTTAACTTTAATGCGTTACAGGAATTTGCCCATTGCTACGGCCGTGTCAGCCATGCGATTAGAGAAACCCCACTCATTATCGTACCACGCTAGGATGCGGCACATGTTGCCGTCCATGACTTTGGTCTGATCTGCCGCAAAGATTGAACTGTGCGGATCATGGTTGAAATCCATGGAGACCAGTTTGAGGGCGTTGTACTCCAACACGCCTTTGAGAGGGCCGTTTGCAGCGGCTTCGATGGCTGCATTGATCTCTTCGACAGTCACATCACGGTTGGTTTCAAAAGTCAGATCAACGGCAGATACGTTCGGCGTCGGCACGCGGATTGCGACACCGTCCAGCTTGCCCGCAAGTTCTGGCAGAACCAGACCAACGGCCTTTGCGGCACCTGTAGAGGTTGGAATCATGCTCATAGCGGCTGCACGTGCGCGATAAAGGTCACTGTGCATTGTATCGAGCGTGGGCTGATCGCCTGTATAGCTGTGTACGGTTGTCATGAACCCGCGCTTGATGCCGAACGCTTCGTTCAGAACGCTCGCAACGGGGGCAAGACAATTGGTTGTGCAGGACGCGTTAGAAACGATCAGATCATTCGCGCTGAGAACATCGTGGTTCACACCGTAAACAATTGTTTGGTCCGCGCCTTTAGAAGGGGCCGATACCAACACACGGCCTGCACCGTTTTCAAGGTGAATGCTGGCTTTGTTTTTAGCCGTGAAAACACCCGTGCATTCCATCACGATGTCGATGTCTTTCCAAGGCAGATCAGCAGGGTTACGAACTGCTGTCACTGCAATTGGATCACGGCCGACATCGATTGATGTGTCTGTGTGCGAAACAGGAGCAGGAAAGCGGCCGTGAACGGAATCGAATTGCAACAAATGCGCGTTGGTTGCCACAGGGCCAAGATCGTTGATCGCGACGACTTCGATGTCTGTGCGTCCACTTTCAATGATCGCACGCAGTACGTTACGGCCGATGCGGCCAAACCCGTTAATTGCAACTTTCAAAGTCATATCTGGTTCCTCATGCATGGAAATTAAGTTAGCGCTAACAATTGCAAATGCAGGGATATGTCAAGGGGCAGGGGGCACTTGTGACGAGATCAGCGCCAGAATGCGATCCATTCCGTGAACTCTGTGAATTTTCGCGCCAAAAACAGCAAATTCACTCCATCCGTCAGAACAATATCTGTGATGATCAGGATCGTGACGAGTAAGCCGAGAAAAATGGCAAGAGGATTGGCATACTGCTCTCTGCTTATTTGGGTGGGCGCAGGATGCGTCAACGGTGCTCAAATGCCAAGGCGCAAATGAGCGGTTGGTTATGATCGAAGGGTAGAGCGTTACAATCTCTTACTGGTTCAAACGACCGAGCGCGGCAGCAACATCCGCCATACGCGCAGAGAAACCCCATTCATTGTCGTACCAAGCCAAAACGCGCACGGTGCGTCCGCCAACAACTTTGGTCTGGTCTGGCGCAAATATGCAGCTGTGTGTGGTGTGGTTGAAATCGATCGAAACCTTGGGTTCTGGATCGTAGGAAAGGACCGCGCCCATATGGCCTGCTGCGGCCTCTTTGACGATCGCATTGACCTCTTCGACGGTAACTTCGCGCGCTGCCTCAAACGTCAAATCGACGGCTGAAACGTTCGGCGTCGGAACGCGCATGGATGTTCCGTCTAGTTTGCCCTTGAGGTTTGGCAGCACCTCGCCAAGTGCTTTTGCAGCACCTGTAGACGTCGGGATCATTGCCATCGCGGCCGCACGTGCACGGTAGAGATCTTTGTGACGGCGGTCCAACATTGGCTGATCGCCCGTATAGGAATGAATCGTGGTCATGATCCCGCGCTCAATCCCGATTGCGTCGTCGAGCACTTTAGCAAGCGGCGCAAGGCAATTGGTCGTGCAGGACCCATTTGAAATCATGGTATCCCCAGCAGCCATATCGCGGTGGTTCACACTGTAAACAATAGTTCTTTGAACGTTCGTCGCTGGGGCAGAAATCAGAACGGCCTTTGCGCCGCGTTCAAGATGAACACTGGCCTTGTCGCCATCGTTAAATTGGCCTGTACATTCCAGAACCACGTCGCACCCCGACCAATCGAGCTCTTCTGGTTTATAGGTCGAGAACATTTCCATAGGGCCGCGCCCTAGATCCATCGTGTTGCCCACGACCTTTACGTCACCGGGAAAACGTCCATGGACACTGTCATAACGCAGTAAATGTGCGCTGGTTTCGATCGGTCCCGTCGCGTTGACCTTGATCACCTGAACATCGTTGCGGGATGCTTCCGCGATATGCGCAAGTGTAGATCGCCCGATACGGCCAAAGCCGTTGATGCCTAGTGTGACGGTCATGGTAGTCTCCTCGAAGTCTGACGTTCCCTTAGGGTCGGTATAGACGGGCTTGGCATGGGCGACCAAGGTTAAAAACGCCTATTGGCAAGGTGTTAGCGGTAAACGTTGCAGTCAAACTCATGTTGGCGCTAACGATTTGAGATGCGCGCATTCATGATTGCGGTAACATGGGTTTCATCGTGTTTCGGCTGGGGCAATTGTCGATTCGAAGAGGCTAGAGTTTGAGGAGAGCAGTATGAGTGGATTGGTGGCTTTGTTGGATGATGTGGCCGCAATTGCAAAGATTGCAGCCGCCTCGATAGACGATGTTGCGGCGAACGCGCTGAAGGCCGGAAGCAAAGCAGCAGGCGCAGTCATCGACGACGCCGCTGTCACGCCCAAATACGTCCAAGGCTTTGATGCATCGCGCGAATTGCCGATCATTTGGCGCATTGCACGTGGGTCGCTTATAAACAAACTATTGATCTTGTTGCCGGCCGGCTTGACGTTGTCTGCCTTTGCGCCTTGGCTGATCCCGCCGCTATTGATCCTTGGGGGGGCCTATTTGTGCTTTGAAGGGGCCGAGAAGATTGCACATTGGCTCTTTCATCACGAAGGTACCCACACAGACGCATATGAGAGCGGGGACCCGGCGCATTTAGAGGAAGAAAAGGTAAAAGGCGCGATCAAAACGGATTTCATTCTGTCGGCCGAGATTATGACGATTTCCTTGGCAGCTATTCCAGAAGGCAGTTTTGGGATGGAAGCTGCAACGCTAGCCGTCGTTGCGATTGGAATTACGTTTGCGGTTTATGGATCTGTTGCACTGATCGTGAAAGCGGATGATCTTGGGTTGGCAATGTCCGCCCGCGGACGGTTTGGCCTGACGCGCGGCTTGGGACGCGCGATCGTGAAAGCGATGCCTATGGTGATGAAACTGTTGTTGGTTGTTGGTACAGGCGCGATGCTTTGGGTCGGGGGATCTATCATCATACACGGTTTGAAGGATCTGGGGTGGAAGACGCCCTATGCAATGATCCACGACTTCGCGGTAAGGATTGCGGCACGTGTGCCTGAGAATTTACATGGGCTTGTCGAGTGGAGTGTCACAGCTTTTGCAGACGGGATACTTGGATTGGCCTTGGGCTTGGCGCTGATCCCGGTCGCAACCAAGGTAATTGCGCCGATTTGGGGTGCGATTTTCAAAAAGTAAGGCTGGGGGCCAGCCCCCAGACCCCCGAAGTTTATTTAGAAAGATGAAGGGTTACATGAGCGCTTTGGTTTGATGCAGTCGTACTTTGAGACCACCATGTGGGATCGGTGCGCTTGTGTCGCTGAAGGCCAGGTTTGTCGTGTGCGCAAGGCCCGTGTCGGTTGTGATGATGGCAACCCGCCAGCCTTTGAAGCGGTCGTTCAAGGTTTTCCCAAGTGAAGCATAAAGCGCGAAGAGTTGTTTTTTATCGCCGATCCGCGCGCCGTAGGGTGGGTTGAGAATAACGAGGCCAGCTGGGCTGTCAGGGCGCTGTAGATCACTGATGGACGCGCATGTGAACGTGCATAGGTCGCTAAGGCCTGCGCGTTGCGCATTGGCTGTTGCGTTCTGGATCGCGCCATGATTGCGATCTGAGCCGTAAAAACGGGTGGTGATATCGTTTGTAAGTTTAGCGCTGCGCAGGTCCGCCCAGCGGTCTGGCATAAAACTGGCAAGTTGTTCGAACGCAAAGCTGCGTGTGCGTCCGGGCAGCAAGCCTTGAGCGATTTCTGCGGCCTCTAACACGAAGGTTCCAGAGCCACACATAGGATCGAGCACGGGTTCTGTGCCATCGTAACCGCTCGCACGCAGGAACAACGACGCGAGGCTTTCGCGCATGGGGGCTTTGCCAACAGCCTCTTTATGGCCGCGTTGGTGGAGCGGTGCACCTGAGGTGTCGATGGAAAAGGTGCACATGTTATCCTCGATGCGCACCATGATCTTGACCGCGTCTTCAGACGCGATTGACGCGCCGAGGCGTTCTGCAATGGCTTTTTCGATCCGCTCTTTGGCGGCACCTGCGTGATAGACCTTGGATTTGCGCGTGGTGACGTCGACCCGAACCGGGATGTCTGAACGCAGAACTGAATGCCAATCGATATCGCGGGTTTGCTTTTCGAGCTGGCTTAGATTGAAGCAGCGGAAATTGGCAAACCGCGCGAGAATTCGGGACGCTCCGCGCAATGTCAGATTGGCGCGCATGACGTTGGGCCAAAGGCCGGCGAATTGGACGCCACCGGGCACCGCTGTTGCGCCTTTGAAGCCAGCCTCTAAGGCTTCGGCTTCTAAGTATTGCTCCAGCCCAGGAGGGCAGGCGCAAAAAATTTCAAAGGGCTTCATTTGAAAGCCGGGGTAGGGTGCGTGGTTTCACGCACCTTACGTTTCAAAGTCCCAACAACGCTTTGACTTTGGCGACTGCGGCCTCGGCCGTGATGTCGAAGTGCGCGTATAGCTCGTCCGCGGGGGCAGACGCTCCAAAGCTGTCCATGCCCACGAAATCAGCCTTTGCGTCGCGGCCACGCTCGGCCAGAAGCCAGCGATCCCATCCCATACGCACACCTGCTTCAATCGCAACCCGAACAGGACCGCCTGGAAGAACGCGCTTGCGATAAGCCTCGTCTTGATCCGCGAACAGCTCCATGCATGGCATGGACACAACGCGCGTTCCGATGCCCTCAGCTTGCAGCATATCGCGTGCCTTGAGCGCGATTTCGACTTCGGAACCTGTTGCCATCAGGATCGCCTGACGCTTGCCCTCGGCATCGGCCAGAACATAGCCTCCTTGGGCGGTCAGGTTCTTTGTCTTATGCTCAAGGCGCACAGTCGACAAGTTCTGGCGGGACAATGCCAAAACAGAAGGTGCTGTTTTAGACGTCAATGCGATTTCCCAGCTTTCCGCTGTCTCAACCGTGTCCGCAGGGCGGAACACATACGTGTTGGGCGTGGCGCGTGAAATTGCGAGGTGCTCAACGGGTTGGTGTGTCGGGCCGTCTTCGCCAAGGCCGATGCTGTCGTGGGTCATCACAAACACAGTCGGCACTTTCATCAACGCCGCAAGGCGCATCGCAGGACGCGCATAGTCGGTGAAGCACATGAACGTGCCGCCGTAGGGACGCATGCCGCCGTGCAGAGCCATGCCGTTCATCGCGGAGGACATGCCGTGCTCACGGATGCCCCAATAGATGTAGCGACCACCGCGATTGTCGACGTCGAACACGCCCATATCGCCAGTCTTGGTATTGTTGGACCCTGTCAGGTCAGCCGAGCCACCAACAGTTTCTTGCATGATCGGGTTCACGATCTCGAGCGTCATTTCAGAAGATTTACGCGTTGCAACTTTTGGCGCGCTCTCTGTGATATGCTTTTTGAACGCTTTGATGGTTGCGGCCAGCTTCTTGGGGGCGTCTAACGCATAGGCACGCTCGAATTCAGCTTGCTTGCCAAGTGGCAGTGTCGCGAACCGTTCGTTCCATGCGGCGTGCTCAGAAGCACCCCGTGCGCCAATGGCTTCCCATGCGGACTTGATGTCGGCAGGCACTTCGAAAGGACCTGATGTCCAACCGTAGAGCGCTTTGGCTTGAGCCATTTGCTCTTCATTGGTCAAAGCACCGTGGCCTTTAGACGTGTCTTGTGCTGCGTGGCCCAACGCGATGTGTGTTTTGCACGCGATCATGGATGGCTTCTTGGACTTTTTGGCAGCCGTCAATGCTTCGTCAATCTCAGCAGGGTTGTGGCCGTCGATTTCTTGAACATGCCAGCCGGACGCCTTAAAGCGCATGACTTGGTCTGTGCGATCAGACAATTCAACTGTACCGTCGATGGTGATGTTGTTGTTGTCCCAAAGCACGATCAGTTTACTAAGCTCGTGGCGCCCAGCAAGGCCGATTGCCTCTTGGGAAACGCCCTCCATCAGGCATCCGTCGCCTGCGATGACGTATGTGTTGTGGTCCACGACCTTTTTGCCGTAGCGCGCGCGCTGAATTTCTTCTGCCATCGCAAAGCCGACGGAATTTGCAATACCCTGACCCAAAGGACCCGTTGTTGTTTCAATCGAGTCTGCGAGGAAGTTTTCGGGATGGCCAGCAGTCAAAGCACCTTTTTGGCGGAAGTTCTTCACTTGATCGAGCGTGATCTGCTTGTCGCCCACAAGATAAAGCAGGGAGTAGAGCAGCATAGAGCCGTGACCTGCGGACAGGATAAAACGATCGCGGTCTGTCCAACGTGGCGCGCTTGCGTTGAACTTCAGGTGCTTTTCGAACAGGACGGTCGCAACATCAGCCATGCCCATTGGCATACCGGAGTGGCCAGAATTGGCGGCGTGAATAGCGTCCAAAGTCAGCGCGCGGATGGCGGCGGCCTTGTTCCAGTGATCGGGATTGGCGGAGCGGAGGGCTGCAATATCCAAAAGGGTCGTCCTTTGTGAGAGGCTATATATCAAGCGTGGTCTTCGCGCGCTCAATACCAAGCCAGCGGCAAAGATCAAGCGTGTCGCATAAGGTACTGACACCAAAGGAATGGCGCATTTAGTGACCCGCTTGGCTAATGTAAAAAAAAGCGACACAATCAGGCGATTCGTGCGTAACGCGAAATAGCACTTGAACGAGATAGGAGAGCACGATGAGCGATACCACCGAGCTCGAGCGCCGGATTACTGCGGCGCTGGATCGAATTGGCACTGGTTTAGATGGATTGGCGGCAGCTGCGCCTGAGGGGCCTGACCCAGCCGAAATGCAAGAATCTTTAGACATCGCAGGTGCGCGCGCCGAGCAACTTGAGTTGGCCTTGAGCGATGAGAAACTGGCGAATGCACAGCTGGAAGAGCGGCTGAAGTCGGTGCGTGAGAAATCTGAACGCTATGCTTCTGCGATGGACATACAAGCGCTAGAGCAACAAAGAACGACTGCTAAGCTGGACGCTGAACTGCAACGTTTGCGCCGGGCCTCCGAAGATTTGCGTCAATCCAACCTCAACCTGCGCGACGCGTTGGAAAAAGGTTTGGACGAACCACATCTGATAAACAAAGCAATGTTAGCAGAGCTTGAGACACTGCGAGCGACGCGCTCGGTTGAAGTGGCGCAGGCAGATGCTCTTCTTGCGGCGCTTGAACCTTTGGTGAAGCGGGCTGCAAACGATGCCGAAAACGGCGACAAGGAGAATACCGATGCCTGAGGTCGCAATTTCCATCGGCGGACGTCAATTTGAAGTGTCATGCCAAGAGGGTGAAGAACAGTTCCTGCACTCTGCCGCCAAGATGCTAGATACAGAGGCGCAAACACTTGCCAGCCAGATTGGCCGCATTCCAGAACCACGCATGTTGTTGATGGCAGGCCTTATGTTGGCTGACAAAACAGCAGCTATGGAAAAAAAAGTAAATTCTGTTGAGCAACAACTCGTAGGGGTTCAGGCTGAGTTGACAGCGCTCAAGAACCAACCAGCCCCCGCACCAGAGCGGATTGAAGTCCCCGTTATTCCAGCGGGCGTGCGTGAATCACTTGCAGAAATCGCCGCGCGCACGGAATCCTTGGCGTCCGCCATCGAAGAAAAGGGGCAGGCGTAACGCCTGTCTCACCGCACTCAAGGATGCAGGCATGATACTTCACGCAGTTTATTGTGATTTTTTGCCGGACATCTCTGAGGCTGACAAAAACTCGATCTTTCAAAAACTACAAACCTTCTCAGGTTCGTTGGACGGCGTCGTGTCATTCGATTTCGGTCCAAACCGCGATTTTGAAGCCAAATCCAAAGACTATAGCGATGGTTTTCTCATTCGCTTCACGGACCCCACGGCGTTAGAGCGGTATGCAACACACGCAACGCACCAAGTACTTGGCAGCATTTTAGTCAGCATGTGCCGAAATGGGGCGGACAGCATTATGGTCTTCGATATTGAGGTTGCACAAAGCCTGCCAACCGCTTGACAGCACAGGCGCAAGACCGCATAAGCCGCGAACTTGCGACGGGATTCCCTTTCGCGGGCTAAATTCAATGACGCACATATGGTGCGCGCTGTTTATGGGTGGGGTTCCAATCCCCGACAAACGCCGGCAACGGGACCCTAGAGACGCGGAAAACAAGGAAGACGCAATGTTCGCGGTTATTAAAACTGGCGGCAAGCAATATAAAGTACAGTCGGGCGATATGCTACGAGTGGAAAAGCTAGCTGCAGATGCGGGTGAAACCGTACAATTCAATGAAATTCTGATGCTGGGCGGCGACAAGACTGTCGTAGGCGCACCTATGGTTGACGGCGCTGCTGTTCAGGCCGAGGTCGTAGACCAGATCAAAGGCGACAAGGTTATCAACTTTGTTAAGCGTCGTCGTAAGCATGGTTCCCAGCGTACAAAAGGTCACCGTCAAAAGCTGACTTTGATCCGCGTTGGTGACATTCTTGCGTCCGGCGGCGACAAGTCTGGCGTGAAAGCAGCGATCGGCGCTGGTTCTGTGGCAGGCGTGGCAATCGCCGCAGTTGCTGCAAAAGCCGCTCCTAAGAAAGCTGCTCCAGCGAAAAAAGAAGCCGCGCCTAAGAAGGCCGCTGCTCCCAAGGCCGCAGCAGCACCCGCTGTAGAGGTTGCTGGAGTAGAGCCAACAAATCTGCTCAAGGAAGCACGTGGCGGCGTTGCAGACGATCTCAAGCGGATCTCTGGCGTTGGACCAAAGCTGGAAGGCACGCTGCACGAAATCGGTGTTTTCCACTTCGACCAAATTTCAACTTGGGGCCCAGCAGAGATTTCCTACATGGATGATCGTCTGTCTTCCAAAGGCCGCATCGAACGCGACGACTGGATTGCGCAAGCAAAACAGTTCGCAGCTGAATAGGAGTAAGACCAAATGGCACATAAAAAAGCAGGTGGTTCATCCCGTAACGGCCGCGACTCAGCTGGTCGCCGCCTTGGTGTGAAACTTTACGGTGGCCAAGCGGCTATCTCTGGTAACATCATCGTACGCCAGCGTGGCACAAAGTTCTGGCCAGGCGAAGGCGTTGGTCTTGGTAAAGATCACACGATCTTTGCTGTGACAGACGGTGCGGTAACGTTCCATAAAGGCCTTAAAGGCCGTACATTCATTTCGGTGCTCCCAGTTGCTGAGGCCGCTGAATAAGCCGTTTTGAATAGCTAAGACATTCAAGGGATCGGCGGAAACGCCGGTCCTTTTTCAATTTAAACATTGGTTGTATGATGGGAAGGTTGTTTGATGTTCACATGCGTTAATCTTACAGCGTTGCTTCAGAAATGCAGTGCAACTTCCCGATTTTTCGACGAAAAATCGTTACGATCTCGGGGAGTGATTTGATGTCAGTCGCCGCTGGAGCCTTTCTTATTTTCGCCGCATCCCAAGTCGGCACGCCGGGTCCCGCCAATATGGCGCTTATGGCGACGGGTGCGCGTTTTGGGTTCAAAGCGGCATTGCCTTTTGTGGCCGGCGTTGCGTTTGGCAAGCAGTTGATCATATGGCCCATTGGCTTTGGCTTGATGAGTTTGGCCGCAACCGTGCCGTGGCTTTTCATGGCTCTGAAATATGTTTCTGCCGCTTACATAATTTTCCTTGCATGGAAAGTTGCGAACTTGCGCCTGAACACAAAATCTGAAGCGAAAGCACCGGGTTTCGCAGCGGGGCTGATCGTGCACCCACTCAATCCCAAAGCTTGGGCTATGATCGTGGGCGGGTTCACCGCGTTCGTCGAAACCGGTACCCCGACGCTAGAGGCAACGGCTGTAATCGCAGCGTGCCTTCTCGCGTGTCAGATCGTGTTGCACCCTATCTGGACCTTTGCAGGCCATAAGATCGCACAAACAGTCGCGGGAACGCAGATGGAAGTTTATTTAATGTGGACGCTAGCGGCCCTTACAGTCGCCTCCGTCTTGTTTGTTTTGTTTGCCGGAGCTTCGACATGAACCAGCCTATACATGATATGATACGTGAACCGCAGCTTGTGATCGAAGGCGAAAACCTGACGCTACGCCCTTTGCAGTCGTCTGATACTGGACTGATTGAAATGCACCGTGGTGATCTTCGCGTTGCGAAAATGACTAGCGATATACCCCATCCTTTGCCGCCCGGCGCGACCCAAGCGTTGCTGGATCGTGCAAGTGATGCAAAGCGCGAGCAAGATTTTTGGGCGCTAGATCTCAGCAAGCATGATGGTCCTGAATTGGTTGGCCTCGTTAAGCTTAACCGTCTCGATCCGTTTCAGTCGGAGGTCAGTTATTGGGTTGTTCCAGCTTATTGGAACACCGGGTTGGCGTCAGATGCGGTTACGACTTTGATCAAGGCCAATCCGCTGGACAACAAAACTATGTTTGCTTCCGTATTTCAGGACAATCCTGCCTCTGCGCGGGTTTTGACCAACGCGGGTTTTGCTTATGTCGGCGATGCGGAGAAATACAGTGTTGCGCGCGATGCGAATGTGGCGACTTGGACCTACTTACGAAAACTCGATTGAGCAACTGACCGGCTTTGCGTAGAACGCGCATAAGCAATAGAAAGCAATGACATGAAATTCTTAGATCTCGCCAAAGTCTACATCCGTTCTGGCGGCGGCGGTGGCGGTTCTGTCAGCTTTCGCCGTGAGAAGTTTATCGAATACGGTGGCCCGAATGGGGGCGATGGCGGCGGCGGTGGTTCTGTTTGGGTCGAAACCGTCGATGGCTTGAACACGCTGATTGATTTTCGCTATCAGCAGCACTTTTTTGCCAAAAGTGGGCAGCCGGGTATGGGGCAGGGTCGTACGGGTAAAGATGGCGATGACATCATCTTGCGCGTGCCTGTTGGTACAGAAATCATGGACGAAGACCAAGAAACGGTCATCGCGGATATGTCTGTGCTTGGCGAACGCGTGCTGATTGCTAAAGGCGGCAACGGTGGTTTCGGCAACCTGCACTTCAAATCTTCCACAAATCAAGCCCCCCGCCGCGCAAACCCGGGTCAAGAAGGGGTTGAGCGTACGATTTGGTTGCGCCTGAAGTTGATTGCGGATGTTGGTCTGTTGGGCTTACCGAATGCGGGCAAATCTACGTTCCTTGCAGCGACCTCAAACGCACGCCCCAAGATTGCGGACTACCCGTTCACCACGTTGCACCCGAATTTGGGTGTTGTGGGTGTGGACGGTGTTGAATTTGTGGTTGCTGACATTCCGGGTCTGATTGAGGGTGCACATGAAGGCGTTGGTCTTGGCGTTCGTTTCCTTGGGCATGTAGAACGCTGTGCGGTCTTGCTGCATTTGGTTGACGGCACGTCCGAGGACGTCGCGCAGGATTACAAAACCATCATTGGCGAACTTGAGGCCTACGGTGGCGATCTTGCGCTAAAGCCGCGCATTACGGTCTTGAACAAAGTCGACGCGCTTGATGACGAAATGCGTGCAGAGGCGAAGGCCGCGTTGGACAAAGCCAGCGGCGGTCCTGTAATGGAAATGTCTGGTGCGGCACAATTGGGCACGACGGATGTGCTGCGGGCTTTGCGCGCACAAATTGACGACGATCGTCTGCGCGCTCACATTGGCGAAGCAGAGGATGAACCGTGGAGCCCTTAAGCACTGCCAAACGTGTTGTTATTAAAATTGGCTCTGCCCTTTTGGTCGAGCAGGGATGCTTGCGCAATGCGTGGCTAAAAGGCCTAGCGGACGACGTCGTCATGCTGCGCTCACGTGGGACAGACGTTGTGCTCGTGTCCTCTGGATCAATCGCTTTGGGACGCGGGGCGCTTGGGCTGCCAAGCACTGCGCTTGCGCTGGAACAAAGTCAGGCGGCCGCGGCTGTTGGTCAAATCCGCCTTGCGCGCGCTTATGAAGAGGCGCTTGCGCCGCATGGCATCACAACCGCGCAGGTTCTGGTCACACTTGAAGACAGCGCAAATCGACGTCGCTACTTGAATACACGTGCGACGCTGGAACAATTACTGAGCCTCGGCGCAATGCCGATTGTAAATGAAAACGACACGGTTGCGACGGATGAAATCCGGTTTGGTGACAATGACCGACTGGCCGCGCAAGTGGCTGTCACAGTGGGTGCGGATCGTTTGATCTTGCTCTCTGATGTGGACGGGCTTTATACAGCGAACCCCTCTATCGACCCCAGCGCGACACGTTTTGATGTTGTGGACGATATCACGCCCCAGATCGAAGCGATGGCAGAGGACGCGACATCCTCGCTGTCCAAAGGTGGTATGAAAACTAAAGTGATGGCGGCCAAAACGGCCACGTCTGCGGGCTGTGCTATGGCGATTATGGAAGGGTCCGTCTTGCGCCCCATTCACGCGCTTGAAGCAGGGGCGAATGCGACGTGGTTCACAGCGCAACTTGACCCGCATGCAGCGCGTAAAGCATGGATTGTAGCGATGAAACCCCAAGGGTCTGTGCGTTTGGATGCAGGTGCCGTGCGCGCATTGAATGCTGGAAAAAGCCTTTTGCCTGCGGGTGTTACGGATATCATAGGCGTGTTTGAACGCGGTGACAGCGTGGCGATCGAAGATCCAGATGGCCGTACGCTTGGGCTTGGTTTAACGCGCTACACAAGTGCAGAGGCAAAGGTCATCAAAGGCCACCAAAGCCACGAAATTGAAGAATTGCTTGGCTATGCAGGCCGCGCAGCGCTTATTCACAGAGACGATATGGCACTATAACATGGAGGCCGCGATGAAAGATTTTGATAGTATTCCAGCCTTGATGGCAGACATTGGTGCGCGCGCGAAAGCGGCATCAGCGTCACTGGCCAGTGCATCGGCAGAGCGCAAACATGCAGCCCTTATTGGGGCTGCAGAAGCGGTATGGAAAACCCGTGATGCGATCATCCAAGCGAATCTGCTTGATCTGGAATATGGCCGCGAGAAGGATCTGTCAGATGCGATGATGGATCGTTTGATGTTAGATGAACCCCGCATTCAAGGCATTGTTGATAGCTTACGTGCGGTCGCCGAACAGATCGATCCAGTTGGCGAAGTCATAGCAGAATGGGATATGCCATCAGGCTTGCACATCCGACGCGTGCGTACGCCTTTGGGTGTGATTGGCGTGATCTATGAAAGCCGTCCAAATGTAACGGCTGACGCGGGCGCACTGTGCTTGAAATCAGGCAACGCCGTGATTTTACGCGGTGGATCTGAGAGTTTTCATAGCTCCAGCGCGATCCACGCGGCAATGGTTGACGGCGCAGTGAAGGCGGGCCTGCCTGCAGATTGCATCCAACTTGTGCCCACTCGCGATCGCGCAGCAGTGCAAGAAATGCTGACCATGACAGATACGATTGATGTGATTGTGCCGCGTGGGGGCAAGGGCTTGGTCGGTCTTGTTCAGCGCGAAGCGCGCGTGCCCGTGTTTGCTCATCTTGAGGGGATCGTACACATCTATTTGGATGCCGCAGCGGACCCCGTTAAAACATTGAACGTTGTGCTAAATGCTAAGACGCGGCGCACTGGGATTTGTGGGTCTGCGGAGTGTTTGCTGATCCACAAGGACGTCGTTGATACGATTGGCCACGGATTGATCCGCGCGTTGATCGATGCGGGTGTCGATGTTCGCGCAGAGGGTTCTCTGAGTTCAATTCAAGGTACGACACCCGCCCAAGAATCTGATTTTGGTCACGAATTTCTTGATATGATCATCGCGGCGAAGGTTGTTGATGATATTGATGGCGCGATTTCCCACATTCGCGAATTCGGATCGAACCACACGGATTGTATCATGACCGAAGATGACCGCGCCGCCGCTCAGTTCTTTGCGCAGCTCGATAGTGCAATTTTGATGCGCAATGCGTCCACCCAATTTGCGGACGGGGGCGAGTTCGGCATGGGCGCTGAGATCGGGATTGCCACGGGAAAAATGCACGCGCGCGGCCCTGTTGGAGCAAGCCAATTGACCAGCTTCAAATATCTTGTTGAGGGCGATGGCACGACCCGACAGTAAGGTTACACCAGCAAGTTAACCGATGCATCGTTCTGGGAAAATGCGACACGTCGACCTTGTGCGTTGGCGTGCATTGGAAGCAAGAGAAATTGCACATGTGCGGGGATCGTGTCTGCGTGGTTTTTTTGGTCTTTTGAACCAGCTTCAAAATAGCTCCAAAGATCGGGATCGATCAAGAAGCGCTCACTCACAAGGTCTAATTGCCACCGCCCGTTTGTGTGACTGATGGTGACTTGACCACCGTAGGGCAGGGCTTGTTCGACGCATTGAATAGCAAGGAAGGTGATGAATTTCGCTGCGTGTCAGGTCTTCTAGAGGCTGCCATATCAGCGACAGGCGCGAGCCACGTGTGGTATCGCGCAAGATCGATGAACCTCAGAGCGTCCCAAAAATTGGGTTTCGCTCGGCGCGCCGTATGCGATGCGAAAGAAGCGGATGCGCGCATTAGTGGCGTCGACGCTTTCAGAAATCAATGCCATTTCGGGACTGCTGGCCATGCCTGACATGGACAGCAGCTCCATCCCATTGTTTATCGCGCCAATTGGGCTAATGAGGTCATGGCAGATACGTGACCCTACCAACGCTGCAAATTCCAAGCTATGTTCGTTCATCTGATCCTCCTGAAAGAATGAAGGCAATGACTGACATGAATGCGTTTCTTGAACCCGGAATGTTGGTGCGTAACCCAAGCGCACCAGAATGGGGCATTGGCCAAGTGCAATCCGTGATTGATGGACGCATCACGGTTAACTTTCGTGAAATGGGAAAAATGGTCATTGAGGGCTCTCGCGTTTCTTTGGATCCTGTCTTTGATGCGGGTTGAAGGTTAAGATTGTGTAAACACCTAAAAGTTGAGCTAACACACGTCAAGATAGGTGCACGCAAGTGCTTGTATTCAGACGAGGCATTGCCTAAATCTGCGGCAGCAGAGGTGAAGGATTGCTTGGGCACATGGCGCAACCAGATTTTAAAGTGATCTTTGCCAACTCCAAGGCCGATGTGCGCGTGGCGCAAACCTTGCGTTATGATGTATTTGTTGAAGAACTTGGGGCCGTTGGTACATGCGTTGATCACGCGCAACGTCTTGAACAAGATCACTGGGACCCACATTCCAAGCATCTGCTCTTGCTAGATTGCGCGCGTGGTGGCGATGTCGCGACCCAAGCTGTGGGTGTATATCGTCTGCTTGATACGGTCGGTGCTAAAGCGGCAGGGGGCTTTTACGCAACGCGTGAGTTTGATCTGACACCGTTGCTAACGACACAAGGCAGGGTGCTAGAGCTTGGCCGATCCTGCTTGCATCGTGATTATCGTGGCGGAACCGCGATGTTTCACCTTTGGTCCGCGCTCGCGGCGCATGTTTTGGATGAAAAATACGATGTGCTGTTCGGCTCTGCCAGCTTTCGTGGCACTGATATGAACGCATTATCTGCGCCTTTGTCGCTGTTACATCACCGCCATTTAGCCGTGGCGCACCTGTGTCCAACCGCGCGAATGCCGTTTATGGAAATGGGGCTGATTGCCGAGGGCGCGCTTGATCGAAAAGCCTGCATGACGCAAATCCCCGCATTGATAAAAGCCTACTTGCGGCTTGGCGGGTGCGTCGGTGCGGGGGCTTACTTGGATTTCGATTTCAATACGACGGATGTGTGTATGATTTTGGATGTCGCACAGATGAATGTGAAACAACGCAGTCTTTACACGCAGGAGCGCGCGCAATGACCCCAACGTGGCAAACGGATGACGCGGGCACAGTGGATCTAAGTCAGATTGGCGTGATGGGCTGGCTGCGCTTTGGCGCGCGCGCCGTTCCAATTATTGTGTTGATCTTTGTGTGCCTGATTGCGCTTTTGGCGTTGCGCCTGATCGAAGTCCCGTTTTTTGGGATGCGCCGTCCGGTGACGCCCTTCATTGCCCAGTTTGTGTGCCGTAACGCGTTTCGCATCATGGGCATGAAATTCACCACGAAAGGCGCGCAGATGACGCAAGCGGGCGCGGTTGTAGCCAATCACAGTTCGTGGCTTGATATCTTTTCGCTGAACGCTGCGGCACGTGTTTATTTCGTGTCCAAGTCAGAGGTCGCCAAATGGCCTGGAATTGGTCTGCTGGCGCGCGCGACGGGCACCGTTTTCATTGCGCGCGACCCACGCCAAGCGCGCGCGCAGAAAGAGGTGTTTGAAGACCGCTTGAAAGCGGGTCACAAGCTGCTGTTCTTTCCAGAGGGAACATCGACGGATGGTCAGCGCGTTCTGCCGTTCAAATCGACACTGTTTGCGGCCTTCTTCACGCCAGAGCTAAAGGAAATTCTTTGGGTTCAGCCAGTTACAGTTAACTACGTGCACCCCGACGGCGAAGAGAACCGGTTTTATGGGTGGTGGGGCGACATGGATTTTTTCCCGCATCTGATCAAAACGCTGGCTGTGCGTCGATCTGGAACGGTGGAAGTAATCTATCATCCACCATTGCGTGTGGCAGAGGCGGAAAGCCGTAAATCAATGGCCCTCGCGAGCGAGAAAATCGTGCGCAGCGGTCATCATATCGCCGCGCACGAAATTTCTGATTAAGCGTTGGATTCGCGAATTTTGTTCGCAGCATCCTTGTCATACGTCACGGCTTGTTCGTCGAACAACGTGTCCAATTCGCCTGACAAAGTCATCTCAGTGATAATATCGCAGCCGCCAACAAATTCGCCTTTGACATACAACTGTGGAACCGTTGGCCAATCAGAGAAATCTTTGATGCCTTGGCGGATGTTTTCATCAGCCAATACGTTCACGTCTTGAAAGTCCACGCCCATGTAGTTCAAAACACCAGCCACACGGGATGAAAATCCGCACTGTGGCATCTCTTTGGTGCCCTTCATGAACAACACGACAGAGTTGTCAGTGACGGTCTTTTGGATGGTTTCTTTAACGTCGCTCATTGTGATCTCCAGTTGCGCATGTGCGCGTAAAACTTAGCTAGGGGCTTTTGTCGTCAGGGCCAGCGCGTGCAATTCACCTGCGCTGCCGTCCATTTTACCCTTTAGGGCAGCATAAACAGCGCGTTGTTGTTGAACGCGGTTCTTGCCTTTGAAGGAAGCATCGATGACTTCAGCCGCGTAGTGCTGGCCGTCGTTGCCTTGCACGGTGACTTGTCCGTCGGGAAAGCCTTCGCGCAGAAGTGCTTCAATCTCTTGTGCGGTGATCGCCATGGATCGTAACCTTTCTTAATTTCGTTGCTCCGAATGTACGAGCGGGGCAGGCCGCAAGCAAGTGGTGCTTATGAAAAGAGCGTTGGAAATACGCTCTCTGACATTGCTTTCAACTCGGCCAAAGGCGCAGATGATCCACCCATCGTGACGTCCTCGCCGCCGAACTTGCCAACAAACGCCAATGTGACGCCTGCTTGACCCGCTGCAATCATCAGCGCTTCGGCTTGGTCGAAATTGCAGGCAATCAAGTAGCGCGCTTGGTCTTCGCCGAACAAGTCTGGCGTATCGCCGCTATCAAGTGTGACACCTACGTCAGCGGTTGCTGCCATTTCGTAGGCTGCCAGCGCAAGACCACCGTCAGACAAATCTGTACAGGCTTTGATCCAGTCGCGGTTGGCGCGGATGAAATCGCCGTTCTTTACTTCTGCTGCCAGATCCACATGTGGCGCGTCACCGTCAGTGCGGTTGAACACTTCGTTAAGCAAAGCGGATTGGCCAAGATGGCCCTCGGTCACACCCACAAGGATCGCAACATGACCCTCGCGTACATCTGCGTTAATCAATTCGTCTTCCGAGTTCAGCAACCCAACGGCACCAATTGTCGGCGTTGGCAAAATGCCTGTGCCATCGGTTTCATTGTAAAGCGACACGTTGCCCGACACGATAGGCATATCTAGCGCAGTTACCGCTTCGCCGATGCCTTGGATTGCGCCAACGAACTGGCCCATGATTTCTGGCTTTTCAGGATTGCCGAAATTCATATTGTCTGTTGTCGCCAAGGGCTTCGCGCCCACAGCTGTGAGGTTACGGTACGCTTCGGCAACGGCCTGTTTCCCACCCTCAACAGGGTTCGCCATCACATAGCGCGGGGTCACATCGGATGTGAATGCCAGCGCCTTAGGTGTACCGTGCACACGCACGATACCAGCGCCAGCACCGGGAATACGGATCGTGTCACCCATAACTTGCGCATCATATTGTTCGAACACCCAGCGTTTTGACGCATAGTTGGCCGTTGAAAGCAGCGCCTTCAATCCGTCAATTGGGTCAATCTGTGGGACATCTTCCAGTGGATCAGCCGCAGGTGTTGCCACCCATGGGCGATCATACTCAGGTGCGGAAGACGCGAGTTTGCTCAAGGGCAAATCAGCCTTCATTTTGCCGTTGTGCATGATGAGAAAGCGATCTTCTTCAATTGTTTCACCCACGATTGCGAAATCAAGGTCCCATTTGTCGAACACGGCTTTCGCTTCTGCTTCCAGCTCGGGTTTCAGAACCATCAACATGCGTTCCTGAGACTCAGACAGCATCATTTCATAGGCAGTCATGTTGGTTTCACGCACGGGTACGCGTTCCAGATCAAGGCGCACACCAAGGCCACCCTTGTCGCCCATTTCAACCGCAGAACAGGTCAGACCAGCCGCGCCCATGTCCTGAATAGAAATCACAGCGCCCGTTTGCATCAGCGCTAGCGTGGCTTCCATCAGGCGCTTTTCGGTGAATGGATCACCGACCTGAACAGTGGGGCGCTTTTCTTCAATCGTGTCATCAAATTCCGCAGACGCCATCGTCGCGCCGCCAACACCGTCACGACCCGTTTTCGCACCCAGATAAACAACAGGCATGCCAATACCTGAGGCCGCCGAGTAAAAAATCTTGTCCGTATCCGCGAGACCCGCCGCGAACGCGTTCACAAGGCAGTTGCCATTGTAGGCCGGATCAAAGCGCACTTCACCTCCCACCGTGGGAACACCAAAGCAGTTGCCGTAACCACCAACGCCCTCAACGACGCCGTTCACAAGCTGGCGCGTTTTGTGGTGGGATACCTCGCCAAAGCTAAGCGAATTCATCGCCGCAATTGGACGCGCGCCCATCGTGAAGACATCGCGCAAGATGCCTCCAACGCCCGTCGCCGCACCTTGATAGGGTTCGATATAAGAGGGGTGGTTGTGGCTTTCCATTTTGAAAACAACCGCTTGACCGTCGCCAATATCAACAATACCTGCGTTTTCGCCGGGGCCGCAAATGACCTGAGGGCCCTGCGTAGGAAGTGTGCGCAGCCATTTTTTGGAGGACTTATAAGAGCAATGTTCGTTCCACATGGCCGAAAAAATGCCAAGTTCTGTGTAGGATGGCTCGCGGCCAATCAGCCCTAGAATAACTTGATATTCGTCAGCGCTTAGCCCGTGCGAGGCGATCAGATCAGTGGTAATGGCAGGTTCTTGCATCCAGTTTGGTCCCCAAAACGTGAAGTTGCGCGTCTCATACTGACAAAGCGTCCTAGGGGCAATGCGACAGGATGTTCATTTCCCGCGTTGACCTGTCTTGGGTTTTGGATTGATGTGGGCGCAAATTGGGAGATTTAATATGCGCACCATCGTTAACCCTTATCGCGGCACTGGATTTAAGACTGGATTTGAAGCCGTGCCTGCGCCCTCTGTGGATGCCGCAGCGCCACGTGCCTTGTTGGATCGTTGTCCGTCGCATGGGGTCACGCCAATGGTTCAAGCGCTTGCACTGCACATCAAAGACGAACGCGGACGCATGGGTTTGGGTAGTTTCAAAGCGCTTGGCGCGGCCTATGTGATCGCGCATGAGGCACAGCTGGGTTCATTGGAAGGGCGCACATATATCACTGCGAGTGCTGGCAATCATGGGATGTCGGTCGCGGCGGGCGCTAAAGTGTTCGGCGCAAAGGCGGTGATCTATTTGGCCAAGACTGTACCGAGTGATTTCGCAGATCGACTGCGTGAAAAAGGCGCAGACGTGGTTATCGAGGGTGATGATTATGAGGCCAGCATGGCGGGTGCCCAAGCTGCGGCGGCTGCGAATGGCTGGACCTTATTGTCAGACAGTTCTTGGGATGGATATTTCGATTTGCCGCACCGTTTGATGGAGGGATACCTCGCAATGGCAGCTGAGTGCACTGAACAGATGGACGCGCCCACGCATATATTCTTGCAAGCGGGTGTTGGTGGGTTGGCTGGGGCATGCGCTGCCTTGTTCCGTGATGTTTGGGGGGATGAACCTCATATTACGGTGGTTGAACCCGAATTCGCCCCCGCGATTTTCGAGTCCATTCAGGCAGGTGGTTTTGCTGTGTCCACTGGGCCCGTCTCGGACATGGGTCGCCTTGATTGTAAAGAAGCGTCTTTGATTGCCTTGAAAGGTCTGTCTCGTGATACAGATTCCATTACGCTGATAACCGAGGAAGAAGCATTCGCGACCTTGCCGAAACTCGCAGCACTTGGCTTGGCGTCCAGCACGTCAGGGTCCGCTGGTATTACGGCTGCTTTATTGAGCGACTTACCTGAGGGCGCAAAAGTTCTCTGCATCCTCAGCGAGGGTGAATGATGTTCGAACGCTGCGAGTACCTGACGCGTATCAAAGGCGTGCAGACCCGCATGGCCGCACACGGGCTTGGCGCACTTTTGCTGACGCAAGAGGCCGACATCCGCTATCTGACGGGCTATCTGACGCGGTTCTGGGAAAGCCCGACGCGCCCTTGGTTTCTGGTGTTGCCAGCAAAGGGTCTGCCAATTGCAGTGATCCCCTCGATCGGCGCTGCTTTGATGGCGCAAACCGTGGTGGAGGATATCCGCACATGGTCTGCACCAAACTATTCTGACGATGGGGTTTCCCTTTTGACGAGCACGTTGCGTGACGTCGCTGGCAGTGATCCTATTGGCACGCCCTTCGGAATCGAGAGCCATCTGAGGATGCCTCTGGGCGATTGGATGCGGTTGTCGGGTGACGTGACGATCAGCACAGATCACGGCGTCATGCGCGCCGCGCGTATGGTGAAAAGCCCCGCAGAGGTCGACGCGATCCGCGCAGCCTGTCAGATTGCTGGCGGTGCGTTTGCGCTCTTGCCTGAAATTGCGCGCGCACGAACGCCGTTGTCGTCAGTGTTTCGCGGTTTTCAAATGTTGTGCCTTGAGGAAGGCGCAGATTGGGTGCCGTATTTGGCGGGCGGTGCGGGCGCGGATGGCTACGATGATGTGATTTCCCCAGCAAGCGACGCGCCTTTAGAAGTTGGTGACATTCTGATGCTGGATACAGGCGTTATCAAAGACGGCTATTTTAGCGACTTTGACCGCAATTTCGCAGTTGGAAAGCCAAGCGATGCCGCAACGCGCGCTTATGAAAATCTGATGATAGCTATGCAAGCAGGCGAGGGCGCTTTGAGGGCCGGTAACACGGCGTCGGATGTGTTCTATGCGATGGACAAGATCTGCACGGGCGGGGCAGGTGGCCAAAGCGCGGGGCGTTTAGGGCATGGCTTGGGTTTGCAACTGACTGAGGGCCTGTCGTTTACCGCGGATGATCACACGGTGCTGGAGGAGGGCATGGTGATCACGCTTGAACCGGGTGTGTCCGTGTCTGGTGGTGCAGGCTTGATTGTGCATGAAGATGATTATGTTGTCACCGCGACGGGCTGGGAACGGCTGTCGCCCAAACCACCAGAGCAAATGGTCAGGTTGGACGGATGAGCCTACCCTACACATTAGCCCCGCAGATTGGCACAGACGGACGCCTTGGGCTGATCGTTCTGCAATCGGACGAAACGATGGAATCTGAATTGCGTCAGGTTCTGCCAAACAAGGACGTCGCGGCCTTTGTGTCGCGCATTCCAAGCGCATCTGAGGTGTCCAATGAAAGCCTGTCCGCGATGGAGGCGGACTTGCCGCGCGCGGCAGGCTTGCTGCCAAAGACCGTAGATTTTGACGTAGTGGGCTACGGATGCACGTCTGCCTCTAGTGTCATCGGGTCTGAACGTGTGGAGCAATTGGTCAGCGGTGGATGCAAAACGGTACATGTCACGAACCCCGTCAGCGCTTTGATTGCGGCCTGCACGTCGGTTGGCATCAGCAAGCTGGCCTTGCTGACCCCCTACGCGGAAGAGGTGAGCGAGAGTTTGCGAACGGCTCTGTCAGCCAATGGGATCGACACGCCCGTGTTTGGCACGTTCAATGAACCGGTCGAGACGAAAGTCGCGCGGATTGATCCATCCTCGACCCGCGATGCGGCCATAAAGCTGGGCAAAGACACGGGCGCAGAGGCTGTGTTCATGAGTTGCACCAACCTGCGCACGTTCTCGATCTTGAAAGACGTTGAGGCGGGGTGCAACAAGCCTGCATTGTCGTCAAACCAAGCCTTCTTCTGGCATATGTTCGCGCTTGCGGGAACGAAAATGCCAATCCGCAATGAACAGCTGTGGAAAACAACGCTGAGCAAAGGAAACGAACGTGTTCGCTAAAGAAAAACTGGACTACAGCGCCGTTCAACTGCTTGATCGCGTGGAAATGTCTGCGCACGACAGCATCAAAGCAGTCGCAGCGCATTTGGAATTCATGCGTAAGCGTCATTCTGTGCGTGATTTCGCGCCTACAGCGGTTCCTCAAGTGGTCATTGATGCGGCGATTACAGCGGCAGGATCTGCACCGTCTGGTGCGAACCACCAGCCTTGGCATTTTGTTGCGATCTCTAGCGCGGATGTGAAACATCAAATTCGCCTCGCGGCTGAAGAAGAAGAGAAATTCTATGCAGGCGGGGCTGGCGATGAATGGATCAAAGCGCTTGAGCCGGTTGGCACGGACGCCAGCAAACCACATCTTGATATTGCGCCTTGGCTGATCATTATCTTTGCGCAACGGTGGGGCGAATTTGAGGATGGCACGCGAAACAAGAATTACTATGTGCCCGAAAGCGTCGGCATCGCGACGGGATTTTTGATTTCTGCGCTGCATCACGCAGGTTTGACCTGCCTCACGCATACACCAAACCCGATGAAGTTTTTGAATGGGCTTTTGGGGCGTCCCGCATCTGAAAAACCTGTGATGATTCTAGCAGTTGGACATCCTGCACCAGACGCGACTGTGCCGGGCGTTGCTAAAATGAAAAAGCCGTTGACTGAAATCATGTCGGTTTTCGATTAAAACAAAGCGAATTGGTAAAAAAAGGCCGAGCTCAGAGGCTCGGCCGAAGTCCAACAGGGAGGTTCAAGAACTAGACACTTTAGCGCCATCATCATTCGTGTGATTTTGATTTAGTACGCACGTTGCCCGCTTTCAAGGCAGATAATGCCGCAGGTGCAGCATTGCCGCTATGCAGTTTTTGCATAGCTCAAACCCGCGCTCGAAAATCAGGCAGTGATGGCCCATTGCAAAGCCGTGACGCAAATCATAGGTTCTGGCCAAATTCAGGCATGGCGTGCACCTATTTTTCAAAGGGCGGGCCGACATTTAAAAAGGATTACCCCAATGGATGCTGGCGCACTCGGCCAATTCGTTCCTCTTATTTTGATCTTCGCGATCATGTATTTTCTTTTAATCCGCCCTCAGCAGAAAAAGCTGAAAGAGCACCAGAAAATGGTCGAGGGTCTGCGTCGTGGAGATCAAGTGATCACGCAAGGCGGTCTGATCGGAAAAGTGGTTAAAGTAAAAGACGACAACGAAGTCGAAATTGAACTAGCCGAGGGCGTAAAAGTTCGTGTTGTTCAGTCCACTATCGCCAATGTGATCAACAAGACCGAGCCAGCGTCCGCTTAATCCGGACAGCAAGGCAGGCGACGAGAGGCCGGACATATGCTGCAAATTGACCTGTGGAAACGGGTAGTGATCTGGGCGCTTTGCGCGATCGGATTGCTACTGGCCGCTCCCAATGCGTTTTATTCCAAAGTCGAACAGCGCAATGATGCGGTTGCAGAGATCGAATTGTCCGGCACTTCGCCCGAACGTGATGCGATGGTTGCGCAGTGGCCCGGTTTTCTGCCCTCTGGTCTTGTTAATCTTGGCCTAGACCTGCGCGGCGGTGCGCATTTGTTGGCAGAGGTTAAAGTCACCGATGTCTACGTCGCCCGTATGAAATCGCTTTGGCCAGAAGTGCGCAATGCACTGCGTCCAGAGCGTGCGACCATTGGCACGATCCGTTTGCAGCCCTCTGCCGGGGACGAGCTTAAGGTCCGTATTTCCGAACTAGACGGCATGCCCCGCGCGATGGAAGTTGTGCGTGGCTTGGCCCAGCAGGTTGTTTCCTTGTCTGGTGTTGGGTCGTCCGATATCGAAGTCAGTGCGGACGGAGCGGTTCTTACTGTCCGTCTATCCGAGGCCGAAAGACGCGCAACGGACGAGCGCACAATGCAGCAAGCTGTGGAAATTATTCGCCGCCGTATCGACGAGGTTGGTACACGCGAACCTACAATTCAGCGCCAAGGTACGGACCGTATCCTGATCCAAGTACCCGGCATTGGATCAGCGGCAGAATTGAAAGCCATCATTGGTACCACAGCGCAGTTGACGTTCCAACCCGTTGTTGGTCGCGGATCTAACCCTGATGCGTCCCCCGGTATTGGCAATGAAATCCTTCCGTCCTTGGACGAGGACGGTACATTTTACTTGCTTGAAACAGCGCCCGTTGTGACGGGCGAGGAACTGGTCGATGCGCAGCCTGCGTTTGACCAGAATGGCCGTCCTGCGGTGAATTTCCGTTTCAACCCATCGGGTGCGCGTAAGTTCGGTGACTATACGGCGGAAAATATCGGCAATCCTTTCGCGATTGTTCTGGATAGCGAAGTGATCTCTGCCCCTGTGATCCAAAGCCATATCCCGGGCGGATCAGGCATCATCACGGGTAACTTCACGGTTGAAGAGTCCACAAACCTATCCGTGCTGTTGCGCGCGGGAGCTTTGCCTGCAGGCCTCGATTTTCTAGAAGAACGCACAATCGGTCCAGAGCTGGGTGCAGACAGCATCAAAGCGGGGCAGGTGGCCTGCGTTGTCGCATTTGCCTTGGTTCTTGTGTTTATGTTCCTGAGCTACGGAATGTTTGGCATCTTTGCTAACATTGCGCTCATCATTAACGTTGGTCTGATCTTTGGTCTGCTTAGCTTGGTCGGTGCCACGCTGACGCTGCCCGGTATCGCCGGTATCGTTCTAACAATTGGTATGGCGGTGGATGCCAACGTGCTGGTGTTCGAGCGAATTCGCGAAGAACTCAAATCAGCCAAAGGGCCGGCACGCGCAATTGATCTGGGCTACGAAAAAGCACTTAGCGCGATTATTGACGCCAACTTCACCACGTTCATTACCGCTGTGATCCTCTTCGTGATGGGCTCTGGCCCTGTACGCGGCTTTGCGATCACGCTCGGTTTCGGCATTCTCACATCGGTCTTTACTGCGATCTTCGTCACGCGTCTTATCGTTGTGATGTGGTTCGAACGTAAACGCCCCAAAACATTGGAGGTGTGAGATGCGCCTAAGACTGGTCAAGCAAAACACAGCATTCGATTTCTTTTCGAGCTCGCGCACATGGCTCGGCATATCGTTGGTTATGATGGTCATCGGCTTGGGATCGTTCCTCTATCAAGGTCTGAACTACGGTATCGATTTTAAAGGTGGTACGACTGTACGTAGCGAAAGTTCGACGCCCATTGATGTGGGGGCATATCGCGACGCGATTGTGCCTTTGGAACTGGGTGACATCACGATTTCAGAAGTCTTTGACCCGACCTTTGGCGTCGATCAACACGTCGCAATGATCCGCATACAGACCCAAGAGGGCCAAGAGGCCGTGAATTCAGACATCATCGCCAGAGTGCAAGTTGCGCTGCAAGCGATTGCGCCTGATCTCAAATTTGTGTCCGTCGAATCCGTTGGCCCCAAGGTTTCTGGCGAATTGATCCAGACAGCGGCCATTGCGGTTGTCCTCGCGATTGGGGCGGTTCTGATCTATATCTGGCTGCGCTTTGAATGGCAGTTTGCTTTGGGCGCTGTGGCCGCGCTGGTGCATGACGTTATCTTGACCATCGGTATCTTTTCCGAACTTCAGATCAAATTCGACCTCGCGATTATCGCGGCTTTGCTTACCATCGTTGGCTATTCTTTGAACGATACCGTGGTTGTGTTTGACCGCGTGCGTGAAAACCTGCGCAAGTATAAGAAGAAAGACCTGAAGGACGTTCTGAACATTTCGATCAACGAAACACTTAGCCGGACATTCATGACATCTGTGACCACCTTGCTGGCGCTGATTGCTTTGTTCGTACTTGGCGGTGACGTGATCCGTGGCTTCGTCTTTGCGATGATCTGGGGCGTGATTGTTGGTACGTATTCTTCGGTCTTCGTGGCCTCTGCGATCCTTTTGTGGTTGGGCGTGAAACGCGATTGGACCAATAGACCAGATGCGAATGCAGGGACGCAATTCGCCAATATTGATGCCTGATCTCATCACATCAGCCCTCGCAACCGATGGGCTGATGTGGATCGCCTTTATGGCGTCGGCGCTATAGCAGGCCTGTTGAGCGGATCCGTCGGACGACTGGGTCCAACGGTGATCCTGTTTTCATTGATTTCATCCTAATGGGAAATCCATAGATTAGAGGCATGCTATCAGTCTCTGGCATCATGCTTGGCGTACGACTTGGCACATGGCTCTTTCGTCTAGGGTATGAGACGTTATATAGAACGACATCTTATGTGATTATCGGGGCCTTCGCTGTGCGGGGCCTCCCAATTTGGGGGTAGTGCTGCATGCGAATGACTGAGATTGAATTTGATGATGCGCAGCCTGTAGAAGGGTATGGCCCAGGATTTTTCCGCATTGCAGGACAAGTGATTCGGGCACCGATGATTGTCACCGCAACAGGTGCGCGCCCTTGGGGTGGATACGAGGACGCGGAAACGTTGATCGCTATGGCGGATGAGATCGACGTGATCTTTATCGGGACGGGTGACGAGGTTGCCTATCTGCCCGCAGAGTTGCGCGAAAAACTTGACGAAGCAGGTCTTGGGGCTGAAACGATGAATTCCCCGGCGGCTTGCCGGACATACAACGTTCTGGTGAATGATGGACGCCGTGTCGCAGCGGCCTTGATGCCCGTGACAAAGACCTGAGACGTGCAGCTTGGCGTCCATACTCTAAGCGTTGCACGCGGTGGAATTGCGGTCCTCGAAGGGCTGTCCTTCACGATCAAGGCGGGAGGTTGTTTGATCCTGCGTGGTCCTAACGGGATTGGCAAAACAACCCTTCTGCGCACGATTTCTGGGTTGCAGCCTGCGCTGGACGGAACGATTGAAGCAGTTGAAGACAGCATTGCCTATGCGGCCCATTCCGATGGTATCAAGCAAGTCCTAACAGTGCGCGAAAATCTTGCTTTCTGGGCAGAGGTTTTTGGAACCCGCGACATTGCCCCCGCCTTGAATGCCTTCGCCCTTGAACCCCTTGCGGATCGACCTGCAGGTGCTTTGTCTGCGGGTCAAAAACGCCGCCTTGGGTTGGCGCGCCTACTTGTGACGGGCCGCCCTATCTGGGTGCTGGACGAACCTACGGTGTCTTTGGATGTAGATGCCGTCGCGATGTTTGCAGGTGCAATTCATGCGCATCTTGCAAGCGGTGGTATTGCGTTGATCGCGACACATATCGATCTTGGACTTGAGGCGGAAATCCTTGATGTGACCCCGTTCAAAGCCCTTGCACCTTTGGCCCTTGATGATGCGATGGAGGGTTTTCTGTGAAGGCGCTTCTGATCCGTGATCTGCAATTGGCTATGCGGGCAGGGGGCGGTTTTGGTCTTGGCCTCGCGTTCTTCTTGATCGTGACTGCCTTGGTTCCCTTTGGTGTCGGCCCGCAAAGTGCACTACTTTCCACAATTGCCCCCGGTATTTTATGGCTTGGCGCATTGCTCGCCTGTCTGCTGTCACTCGATCGCATTCTTGCACTGGATTGGGAGGATGGCACACTGGATCTACTTGCCTGTGCGCCGCTCCCGATGGAAGCAACTGTCAGCATCAAAGCCTTTGCGCATTGGCTGACCACGGGGCTACCACTGGTCATCGCCGCACCCTTATTCGGATTGCTGCTAAATCTGCCAAGCGCGGGTTACATCCCGCTTGTCCTCTCGCTCCTTTTGGGCACACCTGCACTCAGCGTGATCGGCACATTTGGTGCAGCACTTACAGTCGGAATCAAACGCGGTGGCTTGTTGTTGTCGCTCTTGGTGCTGCCGCTCTATGTTCCCACATTGATCTACGGTGCCGAAGCCGCCCGGCGCGGCGCCGAAGGGCTGTCCTCGACAACGCCGTTGATGATGCTTGCGGGGATCACATTTGGCACCATCGCCTTGCTTCCATTTGCATCTGCAGCAGTGCTGCGCGTAAACATTCGTTAATGTGAATTGAAGTCAACCAGCCTTAGGGATACATCAAAACCATGTCTTTATGGGAATACGCAAATCCGGTGAAATTCATGGCCCTTTCGGGTCGTGTGCTTCCTGTTGTGGCAGTGCTGTCAGGTCTTTGCCTTGTGGTCGGTCTGGTCTGGGGCTTTTTCTTTACGCCCGATGATTTTCGCCAAGGATCAACGGTCAAAATCATCTACCTTCATGTTCCTGCGGCCCTCATGGCAATCAACGTATGGCTCATGATGCTGGTGACCTCACTGGTCTGGATTATCCGGCGCCATCACGTTAGTGCCTTGGCGGCGAAAGCAGCCGCACCCATCGGCGTTGTTATGACGTTGATCGCTTTGATCACAGGTGCGATCTGGGGACAGCCCATGTGGGGCACATGGTGGGCGTGGGATCCGCGCCTGACGTCCTTCTTGATCTTGTTTCTGTTCTATCTTGGCTACATCGCACTTTGGGCGGCGATCGAAGACAACGATTCGGCTGCTGATCTCACGTCGATCCTTTGCCTTGTTGGGTCGGTGTTTGCGCTGCTGTCACGCTACGCAGTCAATTTCTGGAACCAAGGCCTGCACCAAGGCGCGTCGCTTTCATTGGATAAGGAAAAGAACGTTGCAGATGTTTTCTATCAACCGCTCTTGTTCTGCATTGCGGGCTTTGTTCTGCTTTTCATCGCGTTGCTCTTGTTGCGTACGCGCACAGAAATTCGAGTGCGCCGCACCAAATCACTCCTCGCACGGGAGCGCATGGCATGATGCCTGATCTTGGAAAATACGCTGGTTCTGTTCTTAGCGCCTATGGCGCGTCAATCGTTTTTCTCATTGCGATTGTTGTTTTGAGCGTGGTTCAGTCGCGCCGCGCGAAAGCTGCATTGAAAGATGTCGAGGATCGCCGAAATGACTAAAATTTCGCCGCTTATGATTGCACCACCTGCGATTTTCGCAGGGTTAGCGGTGATGTTCTATTTGGGCATGTACCGCGAGGGCAAAGGTGATTTGGAATCTGTCTTCATTGGCAAGCCAGCCCCTTCAATTGAGAAAGCGGCAGAGCTCTCAAGCTTTCCCCCTGTCATCCAAGCCGATCTCGCAAACGGCGACGTCACACTGGTGAACTTCTGGGCCAGCTGGTGCCCACCATGCCGTGCAGAGCATCCCACACTGCTTGAACTGGCTGAAAGCCACGCAATTATTGGTGTGAATTTTAAAGATACCGCTGGAGCGGCGACCAAATACCTTAACGATGATGGCAATCCTTTCAAAGGTGTGGCGTTTGATCCCAAAGGGCGCACAGCCATTGATTGGGGCGTCACTGCGCCGCCTGAAACCTTCATCTTGGACGGCGACGGCACGATCCTTTACCGCTTCGCAGGCCCTTTGATTGGCAGTGATTATGAACAACGGTTTTTGCCAGAGCTGGACAAAGCGTTCGGAAACTGAACTACGCGTCATCTTGGCCTTAAACTCATCCGCACTCAAATCAGTGCTAAAGCCGATATCCGCCTGAGACGCATAACACCTCGCCTATGATAAGAACGATTTTTATAAACTATACTGCGCCGAGGTTAAGCGAACCTGCAAGCACACAACGAAAAAGGGCCGCCCGAGGGCAGCCCTTTTGAGTTTTATGAAGCGTTGCTTAGGACGCTGCGAGATCACGAAGAACGTAGTGGAGAACACCGCCATGTTCGATGTATTCAATCTCGATCGCTGTATCGATGCGGCACTTCAATGCTATGGGTTTCACTGTTCCATCTTCCATTGTGATCGTGCATGGCACCTCTTGCAGCGGCTCGATTGTGTCCAGACCAGAGATAGACACAGTTTCTTCACCCGTTAGGCCAAGCGACCTGCGGCTATCACCAGCAGTAAACTCAAAAGGAATAACGCCCATGCCAACAAGATTGGAACGGTGAATACGCTCAAAGCTTTCCGCGATCACGGCCTTTACACCCAAAAGCGCTGTACCTTTGGCTGCCCAGTCACGCGAGGATCCCGCGCCGTACTGTTCACCACCAAAGATAACCAGCGGTGTGCCAGCTTCTTGATGCGCCATTGCCGCGTCAAAGATGGATGTCTGTGCGCCGTCTGGGCCTTTAGTGTAGCCGCCTTCAACGCCGTCCAGCATCTCGTTCTTTATGCGAATGTTGGCGAATGTGCCGCGCATCATGACTTCGTGGTTACCGCGACGTGATCCGTAGGAGTTGAACTCTCGTACAGGCACTTGGCGATCCACGAGATACTGACCCGCAGGTGAGCTTTCCGCAAATCCACCAGCAGGGGAAATGTGGTCGGTCGTGATCATATCACCCAATAGTGCAAGAACTTTTGCACCATCGATGTTGGTGATCACGCCAGGTTCTTGGCTCATCCCTTGGAAGTAGGGTGGGTTCTGGATGTAGGTCGACGTTGCTGGCCAGTCGTAGACTTCCTGCTGTGGCACGGACACTCCCTGCCACTTTTCATCACCCTTGAACACGTCCGCATACTTTGTCTGGAACGCTTCGCGTGTGACTGTTTGCTCGACCAATTCTGCAACTTCTTGCGTCGTGGGCCAGATGTCTTTCAAATACACATCCTTGCCATCGGGCGTCTGCGCGATGGGGTCTGTTGCAAGGTTGATATCCATTGTTCCCGCGAGCGCGTACGCAACGACAAGGGGAGGCGACGCAAGATAGTTTGCGCGCACATCAGGGCTGATACGGCCTTCAAAGTTGCGGTTTCCGGAAAGAACGGAGGTCGCAACCAGATCGCCCTCATGAATCGCTGCGGAGAGTTCTGGCTGAAGTGGGCCAGAGTTACCGATGCAAGTCGTGCAACCATAACCAACGAGGTTAAAGCCAAGCGCGTCCAGATCAACCTGAAGATTTGCAGCTTCAAGATAGGCGGTCACAACTTGGGAGCCGGGCGCGAGGGATGTTTTGACCCAAGGTTTGCGGTTCAGACCCAGTGCTGCGGCTTTGCGCGCAACAAGGCCCGCGCCGATCATCACATAGGGGTTGGATGTGTTGGTACATGAGGTGATCGACGCGATCACAACCTTGCCGGATTCCATCGTGTAGTCTTCACCCGCAACAGCGACTTCTTTGCCCATGGGACGTTTGAACGTCTCTTCCATTTCGTGTGCGAAGGCTTCTTTCGCGCCAGTCAAAGCCACGTAGTCTTGTGGGCGCTTGGGGCCGGAAATCGCAGGAACGATTGTGCCCATGTCGAGGGACAGTGTGTCCGTGTAAACAGGTGCATAGTTGTCGCCGCGCCAGAAACCGTTCTCTTTTGCGTAGGCTTCAACCAATGCGATACGGTCCTCTTCACGACCTGTTGTGCGCAGGTAACGAAGTGTTTCATTGTCGATTGGGAAGAAGCCACATGTTGCGCCATACTCTGGTGCCATGTTGGCGATTGTTGCACGATCCGCGAGCGGTAGCGTGTCGAGGCCCTTGCCGTAGAATTCTACGAACTTGCCAACAACTCCTTTGGCACGCAGCATTTCAACAACCTTAAGAACAAGGTCCGTACCAGTCGTGCCTTCCATCATCGCGCCTGTCAGCTCGAAACCGATGACTTCTGGGATCAGCATGGAAATTGGCTGACCCAGCATGGATGCTTCGGCCTCGATACCACCGACGCCCCAACCAAGAACCGCAGCACCGTTTACCATAGTAGTGTGGCTGTCTGTCCCAACAAGCGTGTCAGGGTAGGCAACTTCTTCGCCGTTTTGGTCAACGTCTGTCCACACAGTCTGAGAAAGATACTCAAGGTTCACCTGATGGCAAATACCTGTGCCCGGAGGAACAACGCGGAAGTTGGAGAACGCGGACTGGCCCCATTTCAGGAAGGTGTACCGTTCCATGTTGCGCTCATATTCGCGGTCTACGTTCATCTTGAACGCGCGTGGGTTGCCGAATTCGTCAATCATGACCGAGTGGTCGATGACCAGATCAACAGGGTTCAGCGGGTTAATCTTCTGAGGATCACCGCCAAGCGCCTTGATGCCGTCGCGCATCGCAGCCAAGTCTACAACAGCTGGAACGCCTGTGAAGTCCTGCATCAGAACGCGGGCAGGGCGGTAAGCAATCTCGCGTGGGTTCTTGCCACCGTTCGCACCCCATGTCGCGAATGCTTTGATATCGTCGACTGAAACAGTCTTGCCATCTTCAAAGCGCAGCATGTTTTCCAAAACCACTTTCAACGCAGCAGGCAGTTTGGAGAAGTCACCAAGGCCCGCTTCGGTTGCAGCTGGAATCGAGTAGTACGAAATAGAAGATCCGCCAACCTTTAGGGTTTTGCGTGTCTTGCTGGTGTCCTGACCGACTGTAATGGGCATGGGATGCCTCCTGTTGAATGGTGCAAAATTCAGTGTGGTTGCGCGCTATTTGCCCTATGTTCACGATGCAATCAAGGGGGATGCGGCAAATTGTATACCATTGCACACAATTAATGCGCGCAATTTGAAACAAGGTTTTTATGCTTTACTACTTTAACTCGCAAAAGGGTGATTGGTCATTACAACAGCTTGGGCCTATCACCGATGAAACACCAGAAATAACAACCGGACCTAGCTTGATGAAAACGCCAACACTTTGGATCACTGCCCTTTGGGTTACTTTGGTAACGAGCTGGGGCGCTGCAGTTCATGCGCAAAACCAGCCGGTTGTGATTGAGTTGTTTACGTCACAAGGATGTTCGTCGTGCCCACCTGCGGATGCGTTGATGCATAAGCTTGCAGCGCGTGGTGACGTGATCGCCCTTTCAATGCACGTGGATTACTGGGATTATATCGGTTGGAAAGATGAATTTGGGCGCCCTGAAAACGCAGCGCGCCAACGGTCCTACGCGGCGGCAGGGGGACGTCGGTCTGTTTTTACACCGCAAATGATAATCGGTGGCGTCGATTCAGTTGTTGGCACGCATCCGATGGATGTTGCTGATTTAATTGCGAAACACTCGGCCTCTCAGAAAGACGTCGCGATCAAAGTTGCACGCTCTAATGGCTTGATCACGGTTGTGGCAACAGCGCGCCGTGCTGCAAAATATGAGATCAAACTGGTAAGTTTCACCGGCAAGCGCACAACCAAGATCAAACGTGGCGAAAATGCGGGAAAAACGATCACTTACGTGAACGTTGTGTCAAATTTCCAAACGGTTAAAAAATGGGATGCCCGCACACCTTTATCAATAGCCGCAAAGGCCGGATCAGGCCCGATGGTCGTGCTCATTCAACGCGCAGGTCATGGGGCGATCGAAGCTGCAGCCGTCGTAAATTAAATTTACGTATTCTTCCAGCGCCGATGGATCCAAAACCATTGATGCATGTTCTCGCGGATAAGCGCCTCTAAGCCGTCATTCACGGCTTGGGTCATTGTTTCGGCGTCGCTATGCGGGATTTCCGCCTGAACGATGATATCGAAATCTAATCCATTGTCTTGGCGTCGCGCATAAATGGGGATCAGGGCTGCGTTGTACTTCAACGCAAGTTCTGCAGTAATCAAAGACGTGATCGCTGGCTTACCAAAGAAATTTAAATGTGTGCCGCCATGCGCATGCAAGTCGGTTAAAATTCCTAGAATGCCACCAGACTTGATGTGACGCACCATCTGCGACATGCCTTTGCGTCCTTGTTCAAACATTGGTGTGCCAATGGTGGTGATGGATTGAACATAGTGAGCGTTGAAATACGGGTTCGACATTTTCCGATATAGCGCGCCCATATTGAACCCTTTGGCAATCAGCGCCGCGCGGCTGACATCGTAATTTCCAAAATGTCCTGTAACCAAAATGACGGCGCGTCCATCTGAGCGGGCTTTTTCTAGTGCCACATATCCAGGACCTGATATTGGTGCAGCCGCAGCATGCTTTACGAATTGCTCTCCAGAATAGAGCTCGATCAAAGTTCGCCCAGCATTGTTGGGCACTGCTTTACAAAGACGCGCGATTTCAGCCACTGGCAATTCGGGTCGCACATAGGCCAGGTTTGCACGGATGCGTTTTGGGTACCCTGCAAGCGGCGATACGATGTTTTCGACAAGCCACCCCATTATTCGCACACGTTGCGCATAAGGGAGCAACAACGCCAGCCCTATAAGGCTACGTAGAAATATGTTCGTGATATACTGTGAGACTTGCTTCATTCAGCCGACTTACTGTGCATGTTGGCGAGCCTCAAGTCGAAGGATTACGCGCGACGCCTGTTCCGATCATCGAGTCGCGTGTTACCAAACTTGCGAGTTCTGCTTCGCTTAGCCCGTCAGTATCTTTCGGGCGTGCAGGGAGTACGACGTAGCGCATGTCAGCGGTGCTGTCGTGGACCCGCACCGTGACGTTTTCGCCTAGCGTGACACCGAACTCACTCAGAACTTTGCGGGGTTCTTTCACCGTTCGAGAGCGATATGCGCGCGATTTATACCAATCCGGCGGTAGGCCCAGCAAGTTGCGAGGGTAACATGAACACAGGGTACACACGATGATATTGTGGGTATCTTGTGTGTTTTCAACGGCAATCAAATGCATGGGGCCGACATCAAAACCCATCTCGAGACTGGCCGCAGATCCATCTTTTAAAAGACGTTGCTTGAAGTCCGGATCAACCCATGCTCGTGCAACTACCGCGGCGCCAATCGCGGGACTACGCGCATCCATTTTATCAATTTGCGCATTAATTTCTTCAGGCGTTGTTACATTCTTTTCAACAAGCAACTCACGCACCGCAATTTCCATCGTTTGCCAATAGCTTAAAGGCGTATCGTCATCGGCGCGGTAAGGATGGCCCGAAGGCGAAAGGTGGTCGTGATGATCATGTGGCATGGGTTGGGTCCTGCGGTTCGATCCAATGGGCGTAGACTTCAGCTTCGATAAAGTCGCGTGGGTTTTCGGCCTGATCGCCCCAAAGTTCCGTGGCAGAAAAGCGTACGCGATAGAGCATTTGTTCTGCGGCAGGCAATCCATAAGCAAGCTGTTCGGGGTTTTTAAAGGGCGCAATCACACGCTCAACGGTGCCGTGTTTGCCGCGGATGTAGGCGGGCGCGCGCACGTGGCCTGGTGGCATTAATTTGCGAATGCGAACGGGTGCACCTGCTGCGAAAAGACCGCTACCCAAGATTTGCTTCTCCATAGGTTTCGCCGCGCTTTTGGACCTGTGCCATTTTTGCACCCAACTCTTCTAACGTGTAGGTGCCACTTTCGATCAGGTTTTGATTGATTGAGGCAATCCAACGCTCATAATAACTCATGTTTTCAAAGGCATATTCCCCCATATCTTCAAGGGATCGACGCAATCCATCGACTGTGAAATAGCCCTTTGAGCTGGCCACTATCATCAGCGCGTCGACACGTTTTTCCCAAAGCGAAAAATCATGCTGGTTTTGCGGTACCGCACCAGCATCTTGCCCGCCCATATCATGCCAACGATGGCCATTTTTTTTAATGTTCATGTGAAAAGGTTAGCGAAGTCCACCACGGCTGTCTAGGCAGGCCAAGCTTGGTTAGGCATCAACACTTTCAATCAACAAAATTTCCCCGTTTTGTGCTAGTTCTCGTGCATTCGCGACGACATCCGACATCGCGTTCTCGCCACCTTCATCGCTCACGGTTCCACGTTCTTGAACGGCCTCGCGTATTTGATCGGCTATTCGACTGGACATATTCGAGAGAATGAAATCAGCAGACTCTTTTAGCGGGCTGACAGTCGCACCTGCCAAAGCAGTAATCAAAGTGGCGTTGTCTACACCGCGTAGCACAGCCGCGATATCACGCGCGTCGATGCGCGTCGCAATATGTTTAAAAGTGAAGATTGCCTTTCGAACTTTGGTCGCGAATTCCTGATCTTGGGAATCGAGCCCCTCTAAAAGATCATCGCGCGTGGCACTTCGTGAGGAATTAAAGATAGCGCCCAGTCGGTCCACTGGTGGGTTCGTAAAGGCACGCACGGGTTCGTCTCCAAGCTGGGTCGTCAGGGCAAGCCCGATTCGTTCAACAGCATCAGGCGTGACCGAGTTTGTGAGGGAGATCGCATATGTGATGCGCCGCGCACGTTCGCCGGGCATTTGTCCTAACATTTGTGCGGCTTTCTTAACATCAATTTTAAACAGTAAGACGGCTGCAACTTCGATGCTTTCTTCCTCAATAAGTGGCAATAGCTTTTCAGGTTCTAGCGTACGTAAACGTTCCCATGGATCGCCGCTTGCGCGCACACCTGTCCGTTTGCGAATTTGAACCGCAGCATTTGCACTAATTTCACCATCCATTTCACTTAAGGCACCGGCAATTCCCGCTGGAAATGTCAGGCCGGTTTGTTCAAGTTCATTCGCAAATTCCTCGACGACTTGAATAAGTGTTGTTCGATCTATGAGCCGCAGGCTTCCCATTTGCTGGGTGAGTTCTGCTTGTAGATTTTCGGGCAAGCTATCAATTGGGACATTCGCGCCCTCGGCCATCAAGAAACGTACGACAATCGCCGCTTTTTCAGCTGAATTTATTTTGCGTGCCACAGGTGCTGACGCGGCTTTTACGGGGCTAATCTGGCCTAATTGCATGGGGGTTAACTATCTTGCTGCTCGTTCCCCCAACTTATGAGCCAAAACCATGAACATTGGCTGAACAGCTTTTAAAGTTATTCAGCCAACACTCTTTTTCTCGATCTTTGGGATCTATCCAAAAACGCGCTTAAATATCGTGTCGACGTGTTTGGTGTGATAGCCAAGATCGAATTTCTCTTCGATACCCTCGGTGCCGAGCGCTTTGACAACATCCTCGTCGGCCAGCAACTCAGACTTGAAATCACATTCCGTTTCCCAGACTTTCAGAGCATTGCGTTGCACCATTTTATAGGCATCTTCACGGTTCACACCCGCTTGTGTCAGCGCCAGCAGAACCCGTTGGCTCATCACAAGGCCAGGGAACTTGTTCATGTTCGCCATCATATTGTCTGGGTAGATCAGCAACTTATCAATGACAGACGTCAAACGCGCGAGCGCGAAATCCAGTGTGATCGTCGCATCAGGGCCGATGTTACGCTCAACCGAGCTGTGCGAAATATCTCGTTCGTGCCACAGTGCTACGTTTTCCATCGCCGGTACGACAACCATCCGAACCAAACGCGCCAAACCTGTAAGGTTTTCCGTCAAAACGGGGTTCTTCTTGTGCGGCATCGCGGACGATCCCTTTTGACCCATTGAGAAAAATTCAGCCGCTTCCAGAACTTCAGTCCGCTGCATATGGCGAATTTCTGTAGAGACGTTTTCAATGGAGGAGGCGACGACACCAAGGGCTGCAAAGAACGCAGCGTGGCGATCGCGTGGAATAACCTGTGTTGAAATAGGTTCAGGGGACAGATCCAGTTGTTTGCAAACGTGCTCTTCTACCGCGGGGTCGATATTGGCAAACGTGCCGACCGCACCAGAAATCGCACCTGTTGAAATTTCGGCGCGTGCTGTTTTCAGGCGCGCGAGGTTACGATCCATTTCAGCGTAAAAACGTGCGAACGTTAGGCCCATTGTTGTGGGTTCTGCGTGGATACCATGGCTGCGACCAATGCGGATCGTGTCTTTGTGTTCAATCGCGCGACGCTTGAGCGCGGCAAGCAAACCTTTGGTGTCCTCGATCAAAATATCGGCAGCGCGCACAAGTTGGACATTGAAACATGTGTCCAAAACGTCGGAACTGGTCATGCCCTGATGCACAAAGCGGGCTTCTTCGCTGCCGACGTGCTCTGCGAGATGCGTTAGGAAGGCGATCACGTCATGTTTGGTGACGGCTTCAATTTCATCAATGCGTGCAACATCGAACTCGACGTCTTTGGCTTTCCAGACGGCTTCGGCATTCTCACGCGGGATCACGCCCAGATCAGCCATCGCGTCACAGGCATGTGCCTCAATCTCGTACCAAATGCGGAACTTTGTTTCGGGTGACCAGATGGCAACCATTTCGGGGCGAGAATAACGAGGGATCATGTGCGCCTGTCCTTTTGTGACTTTAAGCTTGTGTTGCGCTCTCTTAATCTGCGCGCGTATGTGGTTCAAGCAAGGAGCGAATATGAGTGGTGTACCTATCTTAGAAACGCTTGCGATTTTCGTTCACAATCGGGGCGGCGCGGCGCACAGGAAGCGTGGGATGGGAAGTAGATGACGGTGTCGACGTCTAATTTTCTGGGCCATTGGCAGATAGAGCGCACGATTGACGACGTGCTCAGCCAGAGTGGGGCTGTTTTTGCCGGAACAGCGTCGATTTCGCGCAATATTCCTCATTGGATTTATGCGGAAGTTGGAACGCTTACGATGGCAGGGAGCAAACCGATGATGGCGGAGCGCCAGTATTTGTGGCGACCCGACGAAAATGGGTTTGATATATTCTTCTCGGATGAACGGTTTTTTCACCGTTTGACCCTATCAGGACAAACTCAAGCCGCGCATTGGTGTGATCCTGATCAGTATGATGTGATCTACGATTTCACAGACTTCCCACAATGGAAAAGCACGTGGCGTGTGACGGGACCGCGTAAAAATTACGTTATGCACAGCATGTTTAGCAGGGCGTAAAGGCCTGTTTTCGCCGATTTGCACGCAATATTTGCAACTTTGCACTTGCACTTCGCAAATTGGCAGGAAAGATACAGGGCAACGCAATACGGCTGGAGAAACCAGATGAACCTGTCCTTAGATAACAAAGTCCTAAGCGAAGTGATCGCGCCGCAAGAGGGTACACTTTTGCTGGCAAAGAAGGCGGCCTTGGTCGTTGCTGGCATCGCTTTTCTTGCGATTGCTGCCAAAATCAAGGTGCCAATGTGGCCTGTTCCCATCACAATGGGCACGTTTGCCGTTCTGACAATGGGCGCTGCATATGGCGCACGCTTGGGTCTGATGACGATCCTGGGATACATGATCATCGGCGCACTTGGTTTTGACGTGTTTGCTGGATCTTCCGCTGAAAAATTTGGCATGACCTATATGATGGGCGGCACAGGTGGCTATCTGGTTGGTTACGTTCTTGCCATTCTTATGCTTGGAACATTGGCGCGCGCTGGATGGGACCGTTCGGTTCCCAAGATGGCTGGCGCAATGCTCCTTGGTAACGCGTTGATTTATATTCCAGGTTTGATCTGGCTTGGTATGCTGTACGGCTGGGACAAGCCGATTTTGCAGTGGGGCCTTATACCGTTCTTGATTGGCGACATTTTGAAGCTGGTTCTTGCGGCGGCGATTTTGCCAATGGCATGGAAACTTGTTGGCCGCGCACGCGGTTAAGCAAACACCTACCTGAATTTAAAAAGGGGCGTAGCAGGTGCTGCACCCCTTTTTCGTGGGTGAATTGGTGTCACTGCGGTCCTAAACAAGCACCGTTTCAATTGTGGAACTGTGCTCAATCGTTTTGTGCACAGGACATTTATCCGCAATCTCTAACACACGTTTTCGCTGACTTTCATCAAGCTTGCCCTTCAACGTAATGACACGTTTGAAACCATCGACTTTGTCCAATGTACCACTGTCTTGGGCGTGCATTTTGTCATGGTTTACATCAACTGAAATGCCGTCCAAAGGCCAGCCTTTGTAGCGTGCGTACATGCGAATTGTCATGGACGTACAAGCCCCAAGCGCGGTTGTCATGTATCCATAAGGCGTCATGCCGCGATTGGTGCCGCCATAGGCGAGGGGTTCGTCCGCCACAGTATGGTGATTAGACCCGCTATAAACGTCCTGCAGGAAGCCACGTGCATCTGCTTCGCGCACGCGCACAATCCCCTCGGGGGTCCCGATCGGTGGGGCCGCTTTGGGCAGCTTTAGATAGCGTGCACTCCATGATACAATCACGTCCGCCGCGTAGGACGCATCATCCGCATCGGTGATCAAATGGTCTGCATCATCCAAAGTCACAAAGCTTTTTGGGTGATTGACCGCCACGAAAATATTGGTAGCGTTTTCGATGCCAACGATGGAATCAAGCGGGGCGTGCATCACCAAAATCGCGGCTTTGGACGCGGCCAACGCGGGTTTTAAAGAAGCACCACTGATATCTTCGACAAACGCTTTGCCGATTGTGACAGGACGTCCGCCAAGGTTTACCGCAGCTTTGCCCGTCTTTTGGATTTCATCCAGTGCTCCGCCAAAGTTATGGGTCAAATGATCTGGATCAAACGGCGCACCAAGCGTCACAACGGCTTTGACACCTTCCAATTCGGGGGTAAGTTTCAAAACCGCAGCGCCGCCGAGTGAGTGACCAATAAGCAGGGACGGTGCCATGCCGCGTGATGCCAGCATGTCAGCCGCGGCCTTTAAGTCGTCAACGTTAGAGGTAAATGTGGTATTGGCGAATTCACCCAGCGAATGGCCAAGACCTGTGAAGTCAAACCGCAGCACCGCAATGCCTTGGTCGGCAAGGCGCTGCGCAATGCGGCGTGCCGCTGGAATGTCCTTGGAACACGTAAAGCAATGGGCAAAAAGAGCAGTTGCCAAATGTGGCCCATCAGGCAGATCAAGACGCGCAGCTAAATCATGGCCGGAGTGGCCGGGAAAAGCCAAACGTTCTGTAGGCATGGGCAGTCTCCTAGCGTTGTCCCTAGGGTGGGCCTTTTCTGCCGGAGTGTGAAGATATGTTACAGCGGAGTCGCGCGGAGGTGATCTATCGTCCCATCAACGCGTCATCGAAGGGATATTTTGTCAAATTTTCATAACCATCCTCTGTAATCAAAACCTGATCCTCTAATTTGATCGAATATTCGCCCCCGACTTCACCGCACGCGGCTTCAACACAAAGGACCATTCCTGGTTCCAAGGGATACTCGAAGGACCCGGGCACATAGTGTGATTTATGCGCAATCAAAGGCCATTCATCACACAATCCTACGCCATGCATCATGCAGCCATATTGCTGATCTCGATACTTTTTAGGGTGTTGCATACATTGATCAATCAGGTCTGTAATCATGATCCCCGGCTTCAACAATGACATGTTGTGCATGATAAAGTCATGTGAGTGCTGCATCGTTTCAATCATCTCAGGTTTGGGTTTTTGATCACCAATCCACCAAGTGCGTGAGATATCAACGCAAATGCCATAAGATCCGATCAAATCCGTATCAAAGGCGACGATCTCGTTGTTTTGAACAATCCGTGGGCCGCATTCTTGGAACCACGGGTTTGTACGTTGACCAGAGGCGAGAAGGCGGGTTTCGATCCATTCCCCACCACGCTTGATGTTTTCGCTATGAAGGACAGCCCAGATTTCGTCTTCTGATACATTTCCATTTGGTACAGCGCTGCGCGCGAAGACTTCCATCTCTGCGCAGGCGGTTTCGCACGCATGCGAAGCACAGCGCATCGCAAGAATTTCGTCAGGTCCTTTGATTGAACGGGATTTCTCGGTCACTTCTTCGCCGTCCATGATTGTCAAACCTTGGGCCTCTAGGGCGCGTAGACCGTGCAGCATGATCTTATCAACGGCAAGGCGTGTGTCACCGCTACCATGCTCGGCAAGCAAAATGCGAATTTCATTAGAGAGAACATCTGCTTGCACGTCGATCTTATCGCCACGATCGAAGTAAAACAGATCTGCCCCAGAGCGTTGTTCACGCACCAAAGGATTGAACGTGCTCAGGAAGGGTGAATTCTTGTAGTCCCAAATCACCATGTACCCATCCGCACACAACAGGACTGCGCGGAACGGGTTGTGGGTGTTCCACAGCTGCATGTTTGTGCTGTCGGTCGCATACCGAATGTTGAGCGGGTCGAACATCAACAACCCACCATACCCGCGGTCTATGATATGTTGGGTCAGACGTTTCCAGCGATATTCACGCATGTTTGCGAGGTTGGGCAGCGTCAATCCTGCAGCTTTCCATTCGCCAAAGGCAAGCTGGGTTGGTCCGATTTCAATGCGGTTATTGTCGTTCGGGCTGCCATCACCAAGGGTCGCGCCTTGAGTTGGATCAATCTTGCGGCCTTCTCGGTAATGTTGGTTCAAGTGACTGCCTCCCTTTTATATGAGAATGGGAGCGGTTTTTAGTCGGGTCATACATAGTTGCGACGTTTTTTATTGTCGTTTTTCAAGCATTCCCCCAGTTTTCCCGACCATCTTCAAGGATGCGTGACGTTATGCACAGGCTTTGCTAGGTCTGTTCTTATGAAACTGATTTGCCAGTCCGTACTACCCGAAGACATGCGCGTTGAACGAGCTTTGCCGGGTGTGCAGCCTTTGAAAATGGCTGACTGGTTACATGTGGACGATGTTTATGCGGCCCAAATGAATGAGCGATTGCGATTGATGGAAACGCGTCGCGGCGCGGTCTGTGCGCAGATGGAGTGTGCAGAAGAGGCGTGCCATGAAGCGAAAGACCTCGTTGTTGAATATGCGCGGAAAAAGGACGGGTTTTCGCATGAGCCCACAGAAATGTGGTGCCCCGACGGGCGCGTTGTCTCGCTGACAGACGATCCTTTGATCGTCATGGGCGCGCTTGTTCAAGAAGATATGTGTATTTTGCAAAAGCCAAACTGCAAGGACGAACATATCTTAAGTGCCGCGATCCTTTGTTTTCCATCGCTTTGGACCTTAAGTGAAAAGCTTGGTCACCCCATGGGGCGCATTCATGCACCAGTCGATGAATATAACGCTGACATCGCACGCCGTGTGCAGCGCCTATGTGATGGTGTGAAAGTTGGACGTCCGCTGTGGCGGTTCAATTATGGTCATGCGGGGCCTGAGTTATTTCAACCTCGCTCCGAGAAGGATTTCAGTCATGATCCCGTTCAAGGTGTCGTGAAATATCAACGCGCCGAGCGCCAAAGCCTTATTCGATTGCCAAAATCGGATGCGATATTGTTTTCGATCCACACTTACGTGGTCACGCCAGAAGCCGTTGGTTAAACATCTGATCGCACAAAAAAGCCCAGATAAAAATCCGGGCTTTCGAAAAATGGAATTTAGGAAGGGGGGGCTAGCGACCCCAAACGCGCACAGGTCCGCAATCCATGTGCACAAAGTTTGATCCAGAGTAGCGACCTACACCGCCGCCTTTGCAAGCAGACGCAGCACGTGAAACCTGGCTCACGGAGCGGGACGAGAGGCGCAAATCAGCTGCCTGTCCCTTCATGTGCAAGGAATTCTTTGCAACGCCTTTTGAGCGCGAGCGCAACATGTTGTTCGTTTTCGGGCTGCGATAGCCAGACAGCAACATGTAAGGTTCGTTTGAATCCAGCAGATTATGTGCCGCTGCCATCACGTCGATGGTGCGTAGATCGATAAACTTGACATCGTTTGTGCGCCAGTCGCGCATGAAGTGGTGCACTTCCTGAACCGCTTCTTTGATGTATTTACCTTCGATCCAATAAATCATGTCGATGCGCTCGCCCGTCCGGCCTGAGTACATCTTGATACGGCGAATATCTCCGCCACCGCGCAGAAAACCTGCGGCGTTTGCGTAGGATGGAGCTGCTACAACTGCTGTGGCTGCAAATGCACGAAGCAGGCCACGACGTGTTACGCCGGTACTAGTATCGTTTGCCATAGTAAGTTCGTCCCGTTCTTACCTGTTCGCATCTGATGTTACAGACGCTCTGCCTATTCTTCCCCGCAATGCGATTTCTATTACACATATCGAATCGCCAACCAAGCCTTGATTTTTCTGAGGCCTGTTTGACAACCAATTTCGGCATTTTTTTGCTTAAATAGATAAATATATCATTAAGCTAGGGCAATTGGCGCTAGCTGACGCACGTATTCGGTGCAGACCTGCACCACACGGTGTCTTTTGTAGCGAACATTCGTAAATGTGAGTGGACACGCGAGGGGGCGATAGAAGACTAACCACATCATGACAAAGCGTTCTGCCAGCGCGCCACATTTAGTATTTTCGGGGGACAACGATGCAAACGCTTCGCAGTCAGACAGTTTTTTCTTTTAGAGCACTTTTTGTAATGCTCGCGCTTTCCATCTTTAATCTGGGCGCTTCGCCCGCAACAGCGCAGGTCACAGCCTTTAAACAGGCCGTTGCAGAAGCCGCAGCCAAAGATAAGGGCATTGCTGCATTTTATCAGGCCAATAAATACAAATCCATCTGGACGGGTCGCGGTGCTAAAGACCGCCAGCGTCGGGACGCGCTTTTGAACGCTGTTACGAATGCAGCCGATCATGGACTTCCGGTCAGCCGCTATAACCCAAAGCAATTGAAGGCGCTCTTGAAGCAGGCCAACAATTCGCGCGCACGCGGTGCTGTAGAAGTTGAGATGAGCCGCATCTTCTTGCAATATGCCCGTGATCTTCAGACCGGTGCCTTGGTTCCTGCGAAAGTGGACAGCGAAATCGTGCGCCAAGTGCCCTACCGTGATCGCGTTTCTTATCTAACAAATTTCACCAAATCTTCGCCAAAGCGTTTCTTTAAAGCGCTTGCGCCGACCGCACCAGAATATGCACGTTTGATGAAAACCAAGCTTATGATGGAGCGTCAACTGGGTCAGGGCGGTTGGGGTCAAAAGGTCCCTTCAAAGTCTTTGAAGCCGGGTCAGTCGGGTAATTCAGTCGTAATTATGCGCAATCGTTTGCAAGCGATGAGTTTTCTCAAGCGCTCGTCTTCGCAAACCTATGATGCCGCAATGCAATCCGCTATGCAGCAATTCCAGCTGACACGCGGCTTGAACCCTGACGGCGTCGCCGGTCCAGGAACAATGGCTGAAATCAACCGTCCGATTGAGTCCCATCTACAGGCCGTTATGGTCGCGATGGAGCGGGAACGCTGGATGAACCGTCCACGTGGGGATCGCCATATTTGGGTGAACCTGACGGATTTTACAGCTGCAATCATCGACAATAGCAAAGAAACGTTCAAAACGCGCTCTGTCATTGGCAAGAACGTCTCTGATCGCCGCAGTCCTGAATTTTCTGATGTCATGGAATACATGATTATAAACCCATCTTGGTTTGTACCGCGGTCGATAACGACGAAAGAGTATTTGCCGTTGATGCAGCGCAACCCGAATGCGGTTAGTCATTTGGAAGTGATCGACAGCCGTGGTCGCAAGGTTTCGCGTTCAGCAGCGAACTTTGGGGCGTATACGGCCAAGACGTTCCCATACAGCCTGAAGCAACCTCCGAGCCGTGGAAATGCCTTGGGTCTTGTGAAGTTCATTTTTCCGAACCGTCACAACATCTACCTTCATGACACACCAGCCAAAAACCTCTTTAGCCGCGAATCCCGCGCCTATTCACATGGCTGCATTCGCTTACACCAGCCGTTCGATTTTGCCTACGCGCTGCTTGCAAAGCAGACCAATGATCCGCAGGGCTTTTTCAAAGCCAAACTGGCAACAGGTGCTGAAAGCCGCGTTAATCTAAAAGCGCCCGTGCCTGTGCATATCGTGTATCGTACAGCCTTCGTAACCGCTGATGGGCGCACGAATTTCCGTCGCGATATCTATGGCCGTGATGCCAAGATTTTCTCGGCGTTGGTAAAAGCGGGCGTTCAATTGCGCGCAATTGGTGGCTAAGTTTTAAAACAGTTATTTAGAGGGGAAGCCGGGGGAAACCTCGGCTTTTTCTGTATTGGAGCGCGTCAACGACCGGGCTGATTTGCCTAGTTGGGCGTAATCAAATACAACACGCCAAAGATTTTGCCGAGGGCAGATATGACGTATACAATTGAGCAAATTGCAAAGGCACTGGGCGCGCGCGCTGTTGGTGACACGACCCTGTCGATCAGCTCTGTCGCAGAACCTGCGATGGCGTCTGCAGATCAGCTCGCGATTGCGATGAAGCCAAGTTTTGCAGCCGCTTTACCCGAAGGTGGTGCCCAAGCCGCGATGCTATGGGAGGGGGCCGACTGGGAAAATTTTGGATTGAAAGCTGCTATTCTAACGCCGCGTCCACGCTTTGCTATGGCGGGTCTGAGCGCGATGATGGACCCTGACATTATTGCGTCTGTTGGTGTTCATCCATCCGCTGTTATTGATCCGACAGCCACGTTGGGGGACGGGGTCAGCGTTGGCCCACTAAGCGTGATCGAGGCGGGCGCACGTATTGGCGCAGATAGCCGCATTGGTGCGCAGGTTTTCATTGGGCGTGATGTGCAAATTGGTGAAAACGCGACGCTGCGCGAAGGCGTCAAGATCGGACCACGTGTACGCATCGGCGCGCACTACATCGCACAACCTGGTGTTGCGGTTGGGGGCGATGGCTTTTCCTTTGTGACGCCAGAAGAGGGCGCGGTTGAACGCGTGCGTGATAGCTTGGGCGACCAAGGCGAAACCAAAGCGCAAAGCTGGACCCGCATTCATTCGCTTGGCTCGGTTCAAATCGGTGACGATGTCGAGATGGGCGCGAATTCTTGTGTGGATCGCGGCAACGTACGCGACACGATCATCGGCAATGGGTGCAAGATCGATAACCTTGCCCAAATTGGTCACAACGTCGTCATCGGGAATGACTGCATGATTTGCGCGCAGGTGGGTATCGCGGGATCTACGCGTGTTGGCAACAACGTAGTTCTGGGGGGTCAAACAGGGGTTAGTGACAATGTGTTCATTGGCGACAATGTAATCACAGGCGGCGCAACCAAAGTGCTATCTAACGTCCCAGCAGGACGTGTCATGTTGGGCTATCCGGCAGCGAAAATGGACAAGCAGATCGAGTTGCACAAACTTTTGCGTCGCTTGCCGCGCTTATTCACTGATGTCGCAGCCATGAAAAAAGGTGTTCCCAAGGACACCAGCAACGACTAAATCAACGCATAGGCATTTGGCACAAAAGGATCGGCCATGAGCATTCGCGACAAAATCTTTGAAATTATTGCTGAACAAGCGATGTTGGACGTGTCTGACGTCAGCGGTGACAGCACCTTGGAAAGCCTTGGCATCGACAGTCTTGGGTTGGTTGAAAGCATCTTTGCGATTGAAGAAGAGTTTGATGTGACGATCCCGTTCAATGCCAACGAACCAGAAAAAAGCGACTTTGACATTTCTAGCGTCGATACCATCGTTTCTGGCATCGAAGCTTTGGTCGCTGCGAAACTGTGAGACGCGTTGTCATCACAGGGGCAGGGACGATCAACGCGCTTGGTCAATCTGTTGCTGCGACCATGGAAGCCATGCGCGAAGGCAAGTGTGGAATTGGCCCGTTAGAGTTTCGCGACGTTGAGAGGTTATCCATTCAAATTGGCGGTCTAGTTAAAGGCTTTGAGGCCGAAGGGCTCTTTAACCGCCAGCAAATGACGCTGTATGATCGCTTTACCCAGTTCACTCTTTGTGCCGCGGACGAGGCGGTCAAACAATCGGGGTTAGAGTTCACAGGTGAGTTGTCTGCGCGCTCCGGTGTGGTTCTCGGGACCGCTGGTGGTGGTGTCAGTACGTGGGATGACAATTATCGTTCCGTCTATGAGGACGGTAAGAACCGCGTGCATCCCTTTGTTGTTCCAAAGCTCATGAACAACGCGGCCTGTAGCCATGTGTCGATGCAGCATAACCTAAAAGGTCCAAGTTTTACCGTTTCAACAGCCTGCGCATCTTCAAACCATGCGATGTCACAAGCCTTTACTATGATCCGAACGGGCATGGCCGAAGTCATGGTCACGGGCGGATCCGAGAGCATGTTGTGCTTTGGTGGCGTTAAGGCATGGGAAGGATTGCGCGTCATGTCAAAAGACGCGTGTCGACCTTTTAGTGCAAATCGCAATGGCATGGTTCAGGGCGAAGGCGCGAGCGTTTTCGTATTTGAAGAGATGGAGCACGCCAAAGCGCGTGGCGCAGATATTCTATGTGAAGTCGCTGGCTTTGCCATGTCCTCAGATGCCGCTGATATCGTGATGCCCTCCAAACAAGGGGCTGCACGTGCGATTTCTGGTGCTCTTACTGATGCAAAAATTGATCGCAGCGAGGTCGGTTACATCAACGCACATGGCACAGGCACGGTGGCGAATGACAAAACCGAATGTGCGGCTGTAGCTGATGTATTTGGTCCACACGCGGATGCCCTGATGATCAGTTCCACTAAATCGATGCATGGTCATTTAATTGGCGGCACGGGTGCTGTCGAACTACTGGCCTGCATCATGGCGTTACGTGACGGTGTGATTGCACCGACAATTGGCTATGAAGAAGCGGATCCTGAATGCGCGCTGGACGTCGTGCCAAATGTTGCGCGCGAGACTAATGTAGATGTGGTTCTCAGCAATGCGTTTGCGTTTGGTGGTCTGAATGCGGTTCTAGCGCTTCGTAAAATTTAAACCGCGCGCGCATAAAAAAACGCGCCCAAAGACGCGTTTTTACAATTCGGGTTGGTAGATTTAGTTTGTTGGAGCTGTCGTCTTTTCGAAGCTGGCGGTGAACCCATTCAAAGACATTTCCAAATTTATTTTTTGATCAGCCGCGATGAAAGGAACGATCGTAACAACTGCTTTTGCACCACGTTTGAACCCGTTCAAATCACTCGCTGTCAGGCCAATACGCGCGAAACACCCGATTTGGTTACAAAGGGAGTATGGGTAGCGCTTGCTCTGCGCGCCATCAACTGCGATACGAAGCTGCGCTTGCAGGGCTGTCTCGAGCGGAACAATAACTGTCGCACCAGCCACCGCTTGGCCACCGGGGGGCAGACGGAAAAGCATAACTTCTGCGACAGAGTTTCCCTCTTGATCTTGTAGGAGTTGATACATCTGACAAGCTTCGTTCTGGGAATCTTCTGTGCGAACGCACTGGATTTCCCAGTCTTGCTCTGTTTCACGCACGTACGTCTGACCAACTTCTGGCGAGGACGTGTCTTCGCCAAGACTAAGTTGATCTGCAGCAGGTTCCGCATCTGCAGTTTCTGTTTGCGTGGCAGTTTCTTGAGCAAAGGCTGCGCTAACGAGAGCAAAATATGCGATTGTTGCGAGCGTGGACAAACGAGTAGTCATGAAAAGAGTCCTGTCTTAGTTTTTAATTTCCCAGTGCTTACCATGTGCTTGAAGAGGTGTCAGGCGCACGTGCAGCCTTTGCAGGCGAAGTTACGCTTATCTTGCTTAATCAAAAACGATTGGCAAGAGGGGTATCGTTTTGAACTTAAAGTAAGTCTGGGTAATTACGAAAAAAGGAAGACCTCTGCGGGCCTTCCTTTTCCGTATTTTCCCTGTCGGACCGGCCGACTTATTAGAATTAAAATACGACAGTGCTGATTCTGCGTCAACAGCCAAAAAGGCAGAATGTCGCAATCAGTGTCGCGTGGCTCAACTTAAGGGGTGTGGTTTTGAAATTTGGCTATCTGAGATGGTAAAAATGCTGTGTCGAAAAAAGACCGCGTCGCAAGGACGCGGTCAGTCTGACAGGGAGGAAGTCAATCCGCAGCACAAGGACAGTAGGCTGCGAACGATTGTACTCTGGCATGAATAGGTTAACTTATCCTTTCTGCGTGGCGCGTTATGGTGGCGCGCTAAGCATAGAATTTTATCAAAGTCCGGGAGCAGGCAATAGATCATCATATTTTAGTCGGCGGCGGTGGCCCAGAGTATGGCGAAAAGCAGTGGATGAGCCTGAAATATGCGAACCGCCATGGATTGATTGCGGGCGCAACGGGCACTGGAAAAACTGTAACGCTTCAGGTTTTGGCTGAGAACTTTTCGAACGCAGGTGTTCCGATCTTTTTGACGGACGTGAAGGGCGATTTGTCTGGTCTTGCTCTGTCAGGAACTGAAACGTTTAAATTGCACGAGGCGTTCACATCACGTGCTAAAACTATCGGCTTTGACGATTATGCCTACAACAGCTTTCCCGTTACGTTCTGGGATTTGTTCGGCAAGCAAGGCCATCCTGTGCGCACGACAGTTGCTGAAATGGGTCCGCTTTTGGTGTCGCGCCTGCTTGAGTTGAGCGAGCCACAGGAGGGTGTCGTCAACATCGCGTTCCGTATTGCGGACGAACAAGGCATGCCGTTGCTGGATCTTAAGGACCTTCAGGCGCTTTTGGTCTGAGTTGGTGAACATAAAGACGAACTAACGTTGCGCTATGGGAATGTGTCTGTTGGCTCCATCGGAGCGATCCAGCGTCGCTTGCTTGTGCTTGAAAACCAAGGTGGTGCAGAGCTGTTCGGTGAACCTGCTTTGGCGCTCAGCGATATTATCAGTACCGCTGCGGATGGTTGTGGACGCATCAACATTCTAGCCTCTAACAAACTGATGGGCGCCCCGCGTTTGTATGCGACGTTCTTATTGTGGTTGCTCTCAGAGTTGTTTGAAGAACTGCCAGAGGTCGGCGATCCCGATAAACCCAAGTTGGTGTTCTTCTTTGATGAAGCGCATTTGTTATTTGATGGATCCCCCAAAGCCCTTGTGGATTAAGTCGAGCAAGTCGCGCGTTTGATCCGTTCAAAAGGTGTGGGCATCTATTTCGTAACGCAGCGCCCGTCAGATGTTCCAGAGGATATTCTGGGCCAGCTTGGAAACCGTATCCAGCATGCATTGCGCGCGTTCACGGCGCGGGACCGCCGTCAGTTAAAGGAGGCCGCAGAAACCTACCGCGACAATCCTTTGTTTGACACAGGCGATGCCATTCGCGAAGTCGGCGTGGGCGAAGCGGTGACATCCATGCTGCAAAAGAAGGGCGTTCCGGGGATTGTTGAGAGGACTTTGATCCGTCCGCCAAGTTAGCAACTGGGGCCGATCACGCCATCCGAGCGTGCGCGGGTAATTGCGAGGTCGCATATCGCGGGCAAATACGAAAACAAGATTGATCGCCAATCTGCCTATGAAATTTTGCGCGGGCGTGCTGATACGGCGGAAAAAGCGGCTGCTGAGGCTGAGGAAAAAGAAGAAGAAATGGAAATGATGGAGCGCGAACATAAATCCGCGCGCCGTTATTCTGGGACGCGTGTGAAACGCTCCACTTCGCGCGGACGTGTCAAAAGTGAGAGCTTTGGCAGCGCGATGGCGCAGGTTGTGTTGAAAGAACTCAAAGGGACCACAGGGCGGCGCATTGTGCGCGGCATCCTTGGTGGTCTGTTTAAAGCGAGATAAATTGTAATGAAAAAGCTGCGTATCAACCTCGCCCTGCAAGGTGGCGGGGCGCATGGGGCGTTCACATGGGGCGCGCTGGATCGGATTCTGCAAGAACCTGACATCGAGATAGCTGCGATCTCTGGCACCTCTGCGGGGGCTTTGAATGCGGCTGCTCTGAAGTCCGGATTTTTGTCAGGCGGAGCCGAGGGCGCGCGCGAAGCCTTGACGAAGCTTTGGGAAGAGGTGGGTCGTAGTTCTGGCAATGGTATGGATCAATGGTTCGGCCAAGAACTGTTTTCGCCCTCGATTATGAGCCAGATGTTGGAAATGTCCCCGCAATATATGATGGCGGACGCGTTCAATCGTATGACGTCGCCCTATAGCTGGGGGCCGTTTTATAACCACCCGCTGCAAAAAAAATTATGGATGGTTTCGACTATGGTGATGTCTGTGCACCCGAAGGGCCTGAGATTTATATCGGTGCAACGAATATGCGCAGTGGTAAGGTAAAGGTCTTCCAATGGGCTGAAATCGGGCCTTAAGCATTGCTGGCCTCGGCCTGTTTGTAGACGTTGTTCCGCGCAGTAGAAATTGACGGCGAAGCGTATTGGGATGGGGGCTACACTGGTAATCCGCCCTTGTTCCCATTTTTCGTCGATGGCTTGCCTGGGGATATATTGGTCATCAACATCAATTCCTTAGAGCGTGATAAGGTGCCGCAAACACCTGTGGAAATTCAAAATCGTATCAATGAGATCAGCTTTAACACATCGCTTTTGCGCGAATTGCGCGCGATCTCGTTTGTGCAACGTTTGATTGGCGATGGCACAATCGAGCAGGGCAAAATGAAGCGCGTGAATGTGCATATGATTGCTGACGATGAGTTGATGAACGAACTGTCGGTTGCCACAAAAACCGTTGCGATCCCATCCATCTTAGGGGCGTTGAAGGGCGCGGGTCAAAAAGCGGCGGAAACGTTCTTGGAAAGCCACCGCAGCGATATCGGTAAACGCAGCAGCGTCGATCTGCAGGCGATGTTTAACTAAATTTAGTCCTCGGCAGGTTTACCCGGATCTTTCGTATTCGGGTAAACCAAGCCAGCGGAGATCACCAATTTAGCGGCATCTTCGACAGTCATTTCTAGTTCCATGATGTCTTCGCGCGGGAAGAATAGCAAAAATCCAGAGGTTGGGTTTGGCGTGGTTGGTACAAATACGCTGACCAAATCGCCACTGGTTGTCGCGCGTTCAGCAACTTCGCCCTTAGCAGTGGTAGAGATAAACCCAATCGCCCAGATGCCTTTGCGTGGATATTCAAACAGGCAGGCTTTCTCGAACGAGCGCTCTGATTGGGCAAACACGGTCTCTGCAATTTGTTTTACACCAGAATAGATTGACCGCACGACGGGGACGTTTTGCAAAAGACTTTCGCCAAAGCGAATGAACGTGCGACCCAGCAATCCTTTTGCAACCCAACCCACAAGAATGGTGAACAAGAGGAAGATGATAACGCCGACACCGCGCAAGTTTATGCCAATATATTGCTCTGGCTGGAACGTATAGGGCACCAAGGGCAGAACCACGCCGTCAATCCATCCAATGACGGACCAGATCAGCCAAATAGTCAGACCCACGGGGGCAATAACGACCAATCCTGTCAGAAAGCTTGCGCGCAGCGAAGCGAATAGACCAGGGCGGCGGGGTTGATCGTCAAAGGGCGTGTTCATTTGATATTCCGTACAGGTTGACGCTTAGTTAAGCACTGCGCTGCCTATGGGCAATGGCAGAGCGTGTTTCACGCAGGATTTTTGGTTAATTCACAAGCAATCTTGGCGGCGAGTGCTGCATTGTTCAGCACCAGCGCGATATTTGCGCTCAACGAACGCCCCTCAGTCAGCTCGTACACGCGTTGCAATAAGTAAGGCGTCACAGATTTAGCCGTGATTCCATGGGTGATAGCATCCTGGAGCGCGCGTTCGATCACCGGCATCATGTCTGCATTTGGGATTTCAGCGTCCTTTGGGATCGGGTTCGCGATCAACTGGCCGCCGAGCAACCCAAGCGCGCCGCGCATTTGGTGCGCGCGCGCAATTTCGGTTGCGCTATCAAGGCGCAAAGGGGCTTTATGTTTGCTCTGGGCAGACCAGAACGCGGGAACGACGTCTTGACCATATGCGATCACAGGCACGCCGAGCGTTTCTAGAACTTCCAAGGTCTTTGGCACGTCCAAGATCGCCTTTGGTCCGGCGGCAACTACTGTAACAGCAGTCTGGGCGAGTTCTTGCAGGTCTGCAGAAATGTCAAAGCTGTCTTCGGCCCCGCGATGCACACCGCCAATGCCACCCGTTGCGAATACAGAAATTCCTGCAAGGTTGGCTGCGATCATGGTTGCCGCAACCGTCGTTGCACCCGTTTTGCCGCTAGCCATGCAAACGGCCATATCTGCGCGGCTGAGTTTCGCAGCACCCTTGGTTTGTGCCAATTTTTCAAGTTGCGGATCTTCCAGACCGACCCACAGAACACCGTCCAAGACGACAATAGTGGCAGGCGTCGCACCATTTTCGCGCACGATTGCTTCGACCTTACGCGCCATTTCCAAGTTTTGTGGATAGGGCATGCCATGGGTGATAATCGTTGATTCCAGCGCAATAATAGGTGTGCCGTTATCAAAGGCTGCCTGAACGGCTGCGGAGCGGGTGAAAAGAGCGTGGGTCAATGTGCTGTCTCTCCTGAAACATATCGTGCTGCGGCTTGCAGGGCTTGTTCTAATGCGAATTGGGGCGCGTCGCCGCGCAATTCCGCGCTCATGTGGGCGGCCATGAATGTGTCGCCTGCGCCAGTGACGCGGGCGACGAGGACTTGGGGCGGCTTAGCTTGGCGCAGGCCTGTTGCATCGGCTTCGGCGGCACATTTGCCGCCATCGGTGACGAGTGCGCGCGCAGCACCGCGTTGGATAAGGGCGTTCGCTGCGTCATTCGCGGTTTCAAAAGTTTGGTGACACAGCGTTTGGGCTTCCTCAATGTTCACATAAAGCGTTGCACGGCTTTGATCGAGAAAGGGGCGCAAGCGCTCGGCTTTGCCAGGCGAAGCAGGTGCCACGCGCAAGTCTGCTCTGGCAAACAAGGGATCGCTAGCGATTTTGCTCAGCAATGACAGTGTAAGATTCCCATCAAGCGCGATCATCCCTTGGTAGGGGGCCTCAATGCTGCCGAGCGTTCCATCTTGCAATGGCGTCAAAATCTTTGCGCCAGCGGCTTCTAATGAATGTGCGTCTGCGATGGCGGCGATCAACCCATTTGTCCCCTCAACAGCCATGTAGCGATCCGTCGGCAGATCTGCAGAGCGATAGAGGTAGTCGCAGATCAAACCCAATTCGCCTGCCTCAAGGATCAGCTGATCCCCATCTGCGTCACGGCCAACCGCGCTCAACAGGGCAGGGTGCAGATCGTATCGGCGCAGGGTCATTGCGATGTTCATGGCAACGCCGCCGGGCAATTGCGTAATGCGCCCAGGCACATCACTGCCTTGGTGCATTGAACTTTTGGAGCGGCCAATCACGTCCCAAAGGACGGAGCCGATGCAAAGAATATCTGGCGTTTTACTCATACCGCCTATGTGGCGCGCTGCGTGCGCACTCGCAAGGGGTTACCTGACTTCAAATGTTAAAGCGGCCCAAAGGGTTTCCCAGACAGCACCCGTCTTTTCGGCCAATTCGGGCGAGGGTTCGCGCAGAACCACATGATCGAGCAGGTAGGTGTAGCCAGATTTTACGGGGATGTTAGCAATGCCATCTTCATCGGTTTGCAGCGTTGTTACAGCCGTTTCACCGTTTGCGTCACGTTCAAAGATTTCAACCTGCGCGTTGATGCGTGGCATTTCACGGTAAAAGACCTGAACGGGCAGAACGCTGTTCAGGTCATCCGTGTAGGGGTTTTTTAACGCGACGATTTCGACCTCTAACCCTTGCTGCGTGTCACGGCCCGCGCCGTCACCGACGGCAAACAGTCCCTTGGCAAAGCGCGTGTAGGTTTCTGTGAATTGTTCTTCGCTCAGACCGCGTTTCTGGTGCTTGCTAAGAACATCGCCAAAGGCTTTATGTTCAATAAAATTATTAAATTTTTCCCATTCTTTGTACGTTATGCGGTCTGGATTGGTCTGATAAACCAGCGTGAAAAGGCCATCTTGTTCAATGGGTTTGTCAAACACGGGCGAGTCGCCAAGGCGCGCCTCTACGGGTTTCGCCACGCCCGCATCAATCCGATCAAAGCGCGCCGCGCGTTTGGTGAAGTACGCAAGGTCTATGCCTTTGAAGTTTTGTCCGTTTTTTGTGTACGCGGCGATGTTTTCGCCAGTTTCGACTTGAAACTTTTTGCTATCGATCCAAAACTCATGGGCAAGGAGCGGCGTTGTTGCGATGCTCAAAATCATAGCGGCCACGGAGGTCTTGAGCTTCATGATGTTTGCTTTCTTTAAAGTTCGGTCAATGTTGGTACAGTTGCTGGCAGTGTCAACCCTTTTGGCGATCACGCTTGCGCCAGTGCAGGCCCATGAAGTCAGCCCGACAGTGGCTGATTTGACGGTCGCACAAGGCACTGTGACACTTGATCTGCGCATCACATTAGAGAGCTTTCTGGCAGGCATTGATCTGGATGCAGCCGAGGACACCGATGAAGTGCCCGCGGCCGCAGATTACGACGTTCTGCGCGCACTGGACGCCGCAGCCTTAGAAGCCCGCCTGCGCGATTTTGCGCCCCAATTGCTGCGCGATGTTGTTTTCAATGTTGATGGGGTGGTTGTCCCCTTGGCTATCAGTGCGGTAAATATTCCCGAAATGGGCGATATCGAACTGCCGCGCGTGTCCCAAATGATGCTAACAGGCCCTGTTCCGGCCAATGCTGCGGCGCTGCAGCTGGATTGGCCAAAGGGTTATGGCACGTTGATCCTACGCCAGATGGGACCTGAAAACGCCTACACAGGGTATATCAGCGGTGGGCAATCGACACCTGAAATTGCGGTCGCTGGCGGCGAAGCGCGTGGATTTATGTCGGTGTTGGTCGAATATATACCCGTCGGTTTTGATCATATTGTCCCCAAAGGCCTCGATCACATCCTTTTCGTCTTGGGCCTCTTCTTTTTCTCAACGGCACTGCGTCCTTTGTTGTTGCAGGTCACGGCCTTCACTTTGGCGCACACGGTGACGCTTGCGCTCGGCGCGCTTGGCATTGTGACAATCCCCGGCAGCATTGTTGAACCGATCATCGCAGCCTCTATCGTCTATGTGGCCGTTGAAAATGTGTTCGCGCGCAAGTTAAACCCGTGGCGACCTGTGATCATCTTTATCTTTGGCCTGTTGCATGGCCTTGGATTTGCGTCAGTGCTGGGCGAATTTGGCTTGCCAGCAGGGCAGTTCGTGGCGGCGTTGATTGGTTTCAATGTCGGTGTTGAGGTAGGCCAACTGACTGTCATTGCAGTCGCGTTCCTTGTCGTTGGATATTGGTTTGGTAGCAAGGATTGGTACCGCGCACGTATCGCAATCCCTGCATCGATCATCATCGCGGTTGTGGGTGCATATTGGTTCGTGGAACGGGTGTTTTTCTAAACATCCGCAAGCGATGTTTGCAGGTCACTGTAGCCTGTAAAGCGTCGCTCAAACGCAAGACCTAGGCGATCAGCACAGACCTTGGCCTTTTCTGTAAGGTCTGGGTCATCGGTTTGGGCCTGATAGACCAGCTTTTCATAGTTGCCGAAATACATGTCGCGCAGCTCTGGGTGGCGATCTAGGCCCATGGGTTTGATCACGAACGCATCGAATTGACGCACAAGGAAATCTGTTAAGTAGAAGGCGGTGAACTCGGTCTCTGAAATTTCCGCAAAAGTTTCATTGCCCTCAAAGAACGAATAACAATGTGGGCCTTCGATCATCTCGACGCCCAGTTCTGCGCATTTGGCCTGTAGAAGACCGCCCGTTCCGCAATCTGCGTAGGCGATGAAGATGCGCGCGTAATCGGAACGATGTTTCAAAACGGCGTCTTCGACGGCACCTGTGATTTTTTCGGGGTATACGTGATAGATTGCTGGCAGGCAGGTCAGATCTATGTGGTCCCAACCGTTGATGTCTTTCAACGCAAGAATTTCGCGCGCAAGGGCACCGCAGGCAATGATCAAGGACTTCCCACCGTTTTGCAGCGTTAACCCATCTTGTGCCAATACATTGTCTTCGATGTGCATCTTGTTGTCCTCAAACGAAAAAGGCTCCGAACGCTTGCGCGCTGGAGCCAATATTTTTCTCTAAATCAGCGACTAGCTTGCCATTTGATTGTGCTTACGTCCAACCCAGTCTTTCGCAGTTTCAACCGCAACAGCGGCGTCGCGGCAATATGCATCCGCGCCAATGGCCTTACCGAATTCTTCGTTCAAGGGAGCACCGCCAACGAGAACGATATAGTCATCGCGCTTGCCTTGTTCTATAAGCGTATCAATCACGACTTTCATATAGGGCATTGTGGTCGTCAGCAGGGCGGACATGCCAAGAATGTCGGGGCCTTCAGCCTCGAGCGCTTCTAAGTAAGAATCTACGGAATTATTGATGCCAAGATCGACAACTTCAAACCCAGCCCCCTCCATCATCATTGAGACGAGGTTTTTACCAATGTCGTGGATATCGCCCTTAACAGTACCGATGACCATCTTGCCAACGCGTGGCGCACCAGTTTCAGCCAAAAGCGGTTTTAGGATGAACATGCCACCCTTCATCGCATTTGCAGCCAAAAGAACCTCGGGAACGAACAGAATACCATCGCGGAAATCTGCGCCAACGATCGTCATGCCACCAACAAGCGCTTTGGTGAGCACGTCATATGGCGTCCAGTCGCGGCTAAGAAGGATATTAACACCTTCTTCAATTTCCTCTTTCAGGCCGTCGTAGAGGTCATCGAACATCTGTTGAACTAATTCTTCGTCGTCCAGTTCAGACAGGATGATGTCTTCTTCTTCGTCGGACATGAGCCGTTCCTTTTTTGAGGCGTGTTTGCCTGTTGTTTCGTCAATATTTGGTCAAGTTGTCGCAGATACACTTCATCAATTACGACATTGGTGCGTACACAACCGACCCAGATCCACTTTTTAGGCAATAAGAGTATGAAAAGACCTGTGATTTAGACACAGGTCCTTGGTTCAGACTAAGTTGCTGAAGCGCGTTTGCTGCGGCGTGTTTGACGCGCCTTTGGGGCATTTTCTTCTGTGCCGTCGCCAGCTGATGAAAACTGGCCCATTGCAGCGACAATCACATCAAGAGAAGGTACTGTTGATTTTGGAGTCTCTTCCAAAGCGCGGCGCATGGCGCTCAGGTGCTCGGGCATTGTTCCGCAGCATCCCCCAATGATCGTCGCGCCGCAATCGCGTGCCAAACATGCGTAGTGGCCCATCAATTCTGGCGTGCCATCATAATGGATGTGCCCGTCTACATATTTGGGAATGCCTGCATTGCCTTTGGCAACGATTGGTTTGGTTGTGCCTTGCGCGCCAAATCCAAGAACGGTGCGCAAGAGATCAGAGGCACCCGTACCGCAGTTTGCACCAAACCCCAAAGGCGCATGATCAAGGCTGTCGACCATTTCGGCCATAGCTGCACTTGTTAGGCCCATCATCGTGCGGCCAGCCGTATCAAAACTCATGGTGCCGACCCATGGCATGTCCGCGAGGGCGAAAGCTTCTGCCGCCGCGCGATATTCTTCTTCTGCGGAAATGGTTTCAAGCCAAAGAACATCTGCGCCACCGGCCTTCAAACCTTCGGCTTGTTCGTGGAAAATTTCAACCGCATCACGATGCGAAAGCGTGCCAACAGGCTCCATGATGTCACCCGTTGGGCCAACTGAGCCAGCAACAATGATGGGTCGTCCAGCGGCATCGGCCACCTCACGACCTATTTCGGCCGCGATGCGAGATAATTGGTGTGCACGATCTTGAGCATCGTGGAGTTTTAGACGGGACGCATTGCCGCCGAAAGAATTGGTCAAAAATAGATCACTGCCGGCGTCGACAGCAGATTTATAAAGGGCTTTGATCTTTTCTGGATGCTGTTCATTCCAAAGTTCAGGCGCATCGCCGGACATCAAGCCCATGTTAAAGAGGTTGGTGCCCGTCGCACCATCCGCCAAAATCCATTCGCGGTCGACTAACATTCTTGAAAGTGCATTTGTCATTTTGGAATCCCGATTTTTGACGTCCTTCGCACGCAGTTTATCATGAGACAAACTCATAATAGTAATAATGATGATGAATGTATGTTCGAACGTTTCTAGGCGTTTTCGTTTTGGTGTTGAATGGGGGGCGGATCTCGAACCTCTTGCCAGACATCCCAAAGCCCTAAGTAGCGTTCTGCCTTATTGGGAGCGGCCGCATATAATGGGTGCCACCGCGGTGCGAACGCGCGTTTGAATTGCTCCAAACCGTCTGTGTTTACGCTGGAACGCAAACTGAAGCGATCGATAGCTTTCAGAGCTGGAGATTCGCCAAAAATGGTGGACGCCAACGAAAAAGTGCTGAGCCCTTTGTCTTTGGCACGCTCTATCGCGAACCAAACGAGGGCATGCATGGTGCCAGCGGGTAAATTGGAACAGTTTCGCATGATATCCAAGGTCCAAACATCCGGGCTTTGGTGGCAACTTATAAATGCGACCAGCTTATCGTCGAGCAGGCACCAAACATGACTTGCGTAGCCAGATAATTAGGGCAGACGCGGCCCATCGAAAAGCCGCGCGGCGTGCCGTTATCTTTTTGCCACTCTAAATCGACATCTTCGATTTCCACTATGGAACATGAGAGCAAATTAAGGGGCTAGATTACAATGGCAGCTTTTTGTGCAGCACGAATTTTGCGCCTGAGAATTCTACGTTTGGGACTGGAAATCTGTGCAGAGCTTAAATCAATAAGTGCATCTTGTGCAATGCGAGCGACCTTAAGTCCTTGCCTGCGAAGCTGTGCCGCGGGTCGGGCGCTACATTTGTAAAACAAAGGACTTGTGGCATTCTTTTGTGCAGCATTTTTGAGCGCTGCCAAACTGGTGCTGGGGCTGAGGGCTGGATCAAACATCATCACGGTTGATTGTGTTGTGCGCAACGGCACCGATCACATGGCCCGAAGATGCAACAAGAACCCGTCCAGTTTGAAGACCAGACGCCGTTTCAGGATGCATCGCCTTTGCTAGCAATATGTTTGCTTGCCTTAGGGGGTGCGAACGAATGAATTTGACTAAATACGCCATCGCAACGCATGCGGGAAGGACGAAGTACACAATGCGAAACGCAATCAAACTTGCCAAAACCTCGTTCACATCGAAGAATTGAAGGGCCCAAAGCAACGTAATTTCAAAAGGACCAACACCCCTCAGAGTATTGCCAATCAAGGAAATGCCCAAACAAGCAAGGTAAATCGGGAAAAGTGTCGAAAACTCGATGTCGACACTACCGGGCAATAAAATCCAAAAGGCGAGCGTTGCAAAACCGGTGTCGACGGCGGCAAAAATATCAACATCGCAATGGCGCGCAGACTTGGAAGGCGTACGCGATAGCCCGCGAGTGCGATGTAGCGCTTGAGAGCTGTATAGAGGATAAGACAGAGGGCAGAAAAAAGGCTGGCCAATTAAACCAAGGGCGGTAGCGGTAGTGCATTTGGTGACATCAGGCCAGCGAGTGCAAATAAAATCAACCACGCCCCTAAAAAGCTGAGCGAAACAAGGGTTGTTACGGATCCAGCCGTCACAATTCCGATTCCGTCCAAATCACGCCAACGGGCCAAAGTGCCTGTAACCAATCCCAATCCCAAAGTTTGTGATAGCGCGACCGAGGCTGCGCCGCTTGCTTGGGCTGCGCGTCTGTCGACACCAGTGTTAAGCACGCGATGGATTGTGACGTCATATTTACCTAGTGCTGCGAAACTGCAAATTGTCGCTATAACAGCCGTGATCCATTGCAACGCAGAAATATCATGCCACGCAAATCGGACTTGTCCCCAATCAAGCGTCTCAAGAAAGGGGCGTGCAGCAAAAGCACACAGGAGAATCACAAGGCAAAGTGCCATAATTTGTGCAATTGCTTTGCGGCGAAACGGAAGAGCAGTGAGAGGTGCAAACATGCCCTCTGATTAAAGCCTTATCCCTTATCAGCGGCTTAACAAATAAAATTTGCACAAAAAACCTCCGCCAAATTCAATTGCTGGAGGTTTCAAATGCAGTTTTGAAGGTCTTTAAGTATCAAACATCAACTGGGCTTTGGCGGTTGCCAGAAACTCACCCATTTTAGCGCAAATTTCGTTTGGATTTGATTTGACACCAAGATCTGCAGCAACCTTGCGCACAACGTCCTCATGGCCAGATCCTTCGAAGTCAGCTTTGATGACTTCCTTGGCATAGGCTACGGCTTCGTCACCTGATTTACCCATCAAATCAGCAGCCCAAAGGCCTAATAATTTGTTGCGGCGTGCATCTGCTTTGAACTGCATTTCTGCATCATGGGCAAACTTGGATTCAAAAGCGTTCTCGCGATCGTCAAAAGTACTTATTCTGGCTCACATTCCTATTTGGCTACGTCTTTATTTAGAATATGCGTTGCCATGGGATGGGCTGCAAGTGTCAAGCGTCATTGAGCCACATCAAACAGTCATTGCGCGTGCTTGCCCCGACGTGCGCCATGCCCTAAAGAAGCGGCAGAATGCACACGGGCAGAGTCGCTTTTGTGTGTCACGCTGCATAGAAAGTCACTGCCATGGCGCGCGGAAAAAAAATTTACGAAGGTAAGGCTAAGACCCTGTATGAGGGCACGGAGCCGGGCACATTGATCCAGTATTTCAAGGATGATGCCACAGCCTTTAATGCGGAAAAGAAAGATGTGATCGATGGCAAAGGTGTGTTGAACAACATGCTGTCAGAGTATTTCATGACTGGTCTTGCCAGCATCGGGGTGCCCACGCATTTCATCAAGCGTCTGAACATGCGCGAACAATTGATCCGCTCGTGCGAGATTGTTCCGCTTGAAATCATCGTGCGCAACTATGCGGCTGGCACAATGTCCAAGCGCTTGGGCATTGAAGAGGGCACGCAATTGCCGCGCCCCGTCGTGGAATACTGCCTAAAGGACGACAAGCTTGGTGATCCTTTGGTGTCCGAAGAGCACATCGCAGCCTTTGGTTGGGCGTCCCATCAAGACATGGAAGACATCCTGAGCCTTGCGCTGCGGGTCAATGATTTCATGGCAGGGGTTATGTTCGGGGCTGGCATTAAGCTGGTAGATTTCAAAATCGAAGTCGGCCGCGTTTATGACGGTGATTTTCAGCGGTTGATTATTGCCGACGAGATCAGCCCAGACAGCTGCCGCCTTTGGGATATCGAAACGGGCCGCAAACTGGACAAAGACGTATTCCGTCGCGATCTAGGGTCGTTAACGGACGCATACACTGAGGTCGCGCGCCGTCTTGGAGTTATGCCAAAGAACCAGCAACCCGTTACAAAACCTACTCTGATTAATTAAGCACCAAGAAGGACTTATCCATGAAAGCTCGTGTACATGTGATGTTGAAGAACGGTGTTCTGGACCCACAGGGTGAGGCCGTGCGTCATGCGCTTGGCGCGCTTGGGTTTGATGGTGTGAACGGCGTCCGCCAGGGAAAAGTGATCGAGCTTGATTTGGCTGACGGCACAACTGAAGCGCAGGTTAACGAGATGTGCGAAAAGCTACTCGCGAACACAGTTATCGAATCCTACACGGTGGGGCTGGGCTAATGCGCGCTGCGGTAATCACGTTCCCCGGTTCTAATTGCGATCGCGATCTTGCTGTCGGTCTTGCGATGGCTGGCGCAGAGGTCAAGCGCGTTTGGCACAAAGACAGCACATTGCCAGACGGCATTGATCTTGTTGGCATCCCCGGTGGGTTTTCTTATGGCGATTATCTGCGCTGTGGCGCGATTGCTGCCAATTCGCCCATTTGCAAAGCAGTTAAGGCGCACGCTGAAAAGGGTGGCTACGTCTTTGGAGTGTGCAATGGCTTTCAGGTTTTGACCGAGACGCGTTTGTTGCCCGGTGCACTCATGCGAAATGCAGGGTTAAAATACATTTGTCGGACTGTCGGTCTTGAGGTTGGTGAAAATAGCAGCGATTTTATGAACGGATATTCTGCGGGTCAAGTGATCCAAGTTCCGATCGCGCATCACGATGGCAACTATACTGCGACGACAGAAGAACTGGATCGTCTTGAAGTCGAGGGCCGCGTTGCGTTCCGTTATAGTGACAATCCGAACGGTTCAGATCGCAACATCGCAGGGATAACATCTGCGAATGGCCGTGTTCTTGGCATGATGCCCCATCCTGAACGTGCGATGGAAGATGCGCATGGGTCTAGCGACGGCGCGCGGCTTTTTGCTGGTTTGATCGGCGCAATGGCGACTGCGTGAGCACAACATCTTGAGCGAACGCGAACAGCGCACTAGCATTGCTCCTATGAGCGAGGCGTCTGAAAACCCTGAAACCAAGACATTGCGCGCGGGGACCGCCGACAATCGACACAGTCGCAAGCGCTTAAGCACTTGGCGCGTGCGCTTCTTTTTGATTGGTTTGATCGTACTTGCGGGCGTGACGGTTACAATGACCAACTCGTTTTTGACGGATCGTTTCACAGAAAGTACGCGCAATCGTGCGGAACTGCGCCTTGCACTTTACAGCGGCAACATTCTATCTGAACTGCGTCGTAACGCCATCGTCCCTCAGCTTTTGGCGCGCGACCCTGCGTTGATCGGGGCGCTGAATTCCAGCGACTATACTAGCTCAACCCAGCGATTGATCAGCTTTGTCGAAGAGATAGGTGCCGCGTCTTTGATGTTGCTGGACCGTGACGGTCGTTCGGTCGCGGCAACAGACCGAAATAAATTGCAATCCTTGCATCGCGCAGAACCTTATTTTGTGGATGCAATCCGTTCTAATGGAACGGTTTTTTCACTCATCGCACGTGAATCAGGTGGGTATTCTTTTACGTATTCACGCCGAGTCGAAAGCAACTCTGAATTCTTGGGTGTTGTCGTGGTCGAAGTGGACCTGCAAAAGTTCGAGCGCGCGTGGGCGGGGATTTCGGATGCAGTTTTGATCACCAACAGCGAGGGTATTATTATTCTCTCGACCGAGCCCAGATGGCGTGGTTTGCAGGAACAAGAAGCTCTGCAACGCCAACCTCCCTCGGGGGCGATAAGCCGTGCAATTCAAGCGACTGTAGACTGGAGCACGGTGCCTGGTGACGTGTTCTTGCGCGGTGAAGCCGTAATGCGCACCCAAGCCCGCATTACGTTTCGTGGCTGGCAGATGGCAAGCTTCACGTCTTATGCATCTGTGCGCGAACGTGTGAACGGTGTGCTGGCACTCGAAATCATGGGATTCGCCATTCTTCTGGCGCTCGCATTTTACTTTTTGAACCGTAAAACCGCTGTGCGCATGGCGCTTTTTCAACGCGAATCGGCTGAACTTCGCCAACTTAACATTCGCTTGCAGCGAGAAGTCGCCGAGCGTGAGAAGGTCCAAGAGAACCTTGCATTCGCAGAACAGACCCTTGCGCAAAGCTCAAAATTGGCCGCCTTAGGCGAGATGTCCGCGGCGGTAAGCCATGAACTAAATCAACCCCTCGCTGCGATGCGCACCTACCTCGCGGGTGCGAAGCTTTTGGTGGGTCGTGGTCGCCCAGAAGAAGCGCTTGCCAGCTTCCAACGCATTGATGATTTGATTGGTCGTATGGGATCTATTACGCGCCAATTGAAAAGCTATGCGCGCAAAGGCGGGGACGAACTTGCCCCCGTAAATCTTGGCGATGCGCTGGCCTCTAGCCTGTCGATGATGGAACCCCAGCTGCGCCAGCGCCTAGTTCAGATCAATAAAACACTACCCCCAGAGCCAGTGATGGTGATGGCGGATCGTGTGCGCGTGGAACAGGTGATGATCAACCTTCTTCGCAACGCGCTTGACGCGACTAAATCCGTCGAGGATCCGCAAGTGGATGTTCTGCTGGCTGCGGGTGAAACAGCAATGTTAACCGTGCGCGACAACGGACAGGGGATTGAAGACCTCGATGCACTGTTTGAACCGTTCTACACGACCAAGCAACCGGGGGACGGTGTGGGGCTCGGTCTTGCCATTTCATCCGGGATCGTAAACGACCTTGGGGGACGAATGACGGCGCGCAACGCTGTTCATGGTGGGGCGGTCTTTGAAATCCGTCTGCCGATCCTAAATGAAGAAGTCGCATCACGCGTCCAACCCGCAGCGGAGTAAGTCAAATGGCCAATGCTATGAAAATCGCCATCGTCGATGATGAGAAAGACATGCGGCAATCCATTTCCCAGTGGTTGGCCTTATCGGGCTATGACACGGAAACGTTTGGATCTGCCGAAGATGCGCTTGCGGGCATCGGGTCCGATTACCCGGGGATCGTCATATCAGATATCAAGATGCCGGGCATGGATGGCATGCAGTTCCTTAAGAAACTGATGGGCACGGACAGCGCGCTTCCCGTGATTATGATTACGGGCCACGGTGATGTTCCGATGGCTGTGAATGCCATGCGGATCGGTGCCTTTGATTTTCTGGAAAAGCCGTTCAATCCGGATCGGATGTCCGAACTCGCAAAGAAAGCAGCGAATGCGCGCCGACTTACATTAGACAATCGCGCTTTGCGTCGAGAGTTGTCAGATGGTGGACAATTGATGAAGAAGCTTATCGGTGCATCACCAGTGATGGAGCGTCTAAAGGAAGACATTCTTGATCTTGGTCAAGCCGATGGACATGTCTTGATCGACGGAGAAACGGGAACGGGCAAAACGCTTGTGGCCCACGCCTTGCACGCTGTCGGGAGCCGTGCGGGCAAACGGTTTGTTCTTGTCTCTTGTGCGGCAATGGATGAGGACGCGCTCGGGCAACGCCTGTTCGGGCCTGTCGCGCCAGAGGATCCCTATCTACCCGCAATAGAAGAAGCGCGCGGTGGAACGTTGGTGTTGGAAGACATCGAGGCGTTAAGCGATGCATTGCAAGCGCGTTTGATGAGCGTGATCAATGAACAGGGCACACCCGCTGAAACGCGCATCATCGCGATCTCTAATTTGCAAGAACAGGACCGTACCTGCGAAGATGCGTTGCGCTCTGATCTGTTTTACCGCCTTGCTGCATTGCGCATTACAATTCCACCGCTGCGGTCACGCGGTGAAGATATACTTTCATTGTTTACGCGTCTGTCGGAACAATTCGCAGAAGAATATGGGTGTGATGCGCCCCAAGTCTCTGCCCAAGAGGCTGCACAGCTTTTGCAAGCGCCTTGGCCGGGGAACGTGCGTCAGTTGATCAACATCGCTGAGCGCGCTGTATTGCAAACACGGCGCGGGGCAGGGACGATTGCTTCGCTTTTGATGAATGACCACGATGAAATGGCACCTGTCATGACGACAGAGGGCAAGCCACTGAAAGAATATGTGGAAGCGTTCGAACGGATGCTGATCGACAATACGATGCGGCGCCATAAAGGGTCTATCGCGGCTGTCATGGACGAATTGTGCTTGCCGCGCAGGACCTTGAACGAGAAAATGGCAAAGTACGGATTGCAGCGTTCAGACTACTTGTAAGCCTTCGTGTTTTAGACGCGCGCCATTTGGAAATGGCGCGCAGTCTTAGCTGCGCTTCATCGCCATCACCCAAACCACGCATAGGCCAAGCGAGGCGAGCATGTTCCAGCTTGCCATCGACAGGCCTAGCATTTCCCATGCAATGTCATCACAGCGCACAAGAGGCGCAGACATTATTTGCGCCATCAAGTCATCCGCGCTTAAACCGCCCACGGATCCTGAAGTGCAAGACGTCGGGCCTTCCCACCACATGCGTTCAACGCCACTATGATATCCGCCGACAAGTGCCGTGCTGAGGGCCGCTAAAGCACCAAAGGCTGGAAAGACACGGCCCGAAAAGGCGAGAGCCAATACACCAATCACAATGGCTGCGATATGTGGATAGCGCTGCCAGTAGCACAATTTACAAGGTGGCATCTCGCCGATGTATTGAAACCCAAGGGCACCAAGCATCAAAGCCGCGGACCCGCCAGCGGAGAATAGTATGAGCATTTTACGGGTCATAAGAATTTTACCGCCGCAAAGCCCGCAACGAGCAGGGCTATAAAGAGAACGAACATCAAAGGAAGGCGCTTTTCGATGAAGTCCTTGATCGGCGCTCCGAATTTCCAAAGCAAAAGCGCGACGATGTAGAACCGCAAACCCCGCGCGATGATCGACGTAATAATGAACGTTGCCAACGGCATCCCAGTCCAGCCCGACATGATCGTGATCACTTTGAACGGGAAGGGGGTTAGACCAGCGGTTAACACGGCCCAGAAACCAAGATCATTAAAGCGTGCGCTGAAATCTGCCATTGAGTCTGCCTTGCCAAGGCTTTGCAAAATGGGCTGCCCGATTTGTTCAAACGCCAAAGCACCTATTGCGTATCCTAGAAGCCCCCCCAGAACAGATGCCGTCAGTGCGATGCCCGCGATTAGCCAAGCCCGCGACGGACGCGCAAGAATCATTGGGATCATAATAATGTCTGGTGGGATGGGAAAAAACGAACTTTCTACAAAGGAGACGATCGCCAAAATCCAAAGCGCATGGCGATGTTCGGCCCATGCCAGAGTCATGTCGTATAGTTTTCTTAGCATTTGCTTGCCTCATAGGTTATTTTCGCACTGATCACGCACAGGCTAAGGGGTCAAGAGCGGGTTAAGTCCGTTTTCTTTAAAGAACAGCATTTTGAGGTATGGACGCTGCTGAAAAGCTTGGCTAAAGAGTTCTCAGCGCCCAAGTGGCGGAATGGTAGACGCAGGGGATTCAAAATCCCCCGCCTTAACGGGCGTGCCGGTTCGAGTCCGGCCTTGGGTACCACTTGCTTTTGCAAGTTTCCGCGAAAAGAACCCTGACTAGGGGTTAAGAATCAAAAGAGCTACACGACTATCTTTTGATCGGCTTGCATCTTCGCCGAGGTGATGTGATTCTATGAAGCTTATCGAGGTCTCATTTGGTGATCGAAAACAATCATCAGGATATTAGGTCTTTTAGCGCCGATCTGGAAACATGACTACCATATTTTAGGGCGCTTTCCTGCTTAAATGTTTCGGAAAAGTAGGAAAGGTTAACTGTTTCCCAAGGCGAAATAGTTTCCGTGTTTCAAGCAATTAGCGACCAATCGCGTGGACATGGCATCAGAGTTGGCCCGTTTTGGGAGATTTCCTGCCTTATTTGCCAGGTTTATGTAACGTTACGTGATGCGAAATGTCGATTTTTCCAATGGAGCTTTGGTCCAATTAAGCTAAAAGCTCAATTAGGGTCAGGCCTCATAACCAAAAGATGACGGTTGCATCGAGAGCGATGGCAGA
>NZ_JABBAM010000132.1 GCF_018607965.1 Planktotalea sp. | reverse complement strand
CGATCCGTGCATCGACCATCATGGTACGACCCAGTTCCAACAGCTTTTTCTGCCCACCAGAAAGATTGCCAGCCTTTTCATTGCTCAAATGCGCGATTGTCAGAAAATCGAGGACTTCGTCAGCTTTCGCCGCCAGTGCGCGTTCTTCGTTTGCAATCCGTTTGCGTCCGAACCACGTGTTCCACAGCGTTTCACCCGTTTGTGCGCCAGGCACCATCATAAGGTTCTCGCGACACGTCATCGACGAAAATTCATGGGCAATCTGGAAAGTGCGCAGCAAGCTTTTATGGAATAACTCATGCGGCAGTAGACCGATGATGTCCTCACCTGCCATGAACACGCGACCAGAGGTCGGCTTTAAGACACCCGCGATCATATTGAACAGTGTGGTTTTACCGGCACCGTTCGGACCAACAAGACCCGTGATTGAGCCCTCAGCAATTTCCAAAGATGCACCATAACAGCATGAAAGCCGCCAAAATGCTTATGTAGGTTTTCAACCCTGATCACATTAAATCCCCCCGTCCCAAAGCGTCTTAGCGCGCTCACTTTGATCCACTCTCGCAAATGCGGTGCAAATCGATGCTGCACACAATGCGCAGGGCAAAGTTTTGAAAAGACCTGACGTGGGCGCGTCCTGATAAATTCGGGATCAAATGTGATCTGGAAAGCTGGGGATTACGACATATATCAGACGCAGTCCTGAATCTGTCTTGAACTGGAGCCATATCCATGACCCTAACACGTCGCGCCTTCGCACTTTCAACATTGGCAGCCCCTTTTTTTGCACCCAGTTTACAGGCCGCTTCGAACCTTAAGATCGAAACGATGGCCAACAATCTGGATGCGCCTTGGGCTATCGGGTTCACGCCAGATGGGGTCTTGGTGACAGAACGGGATTGTCGCTTGATTTGGTTCTCGGGTGGGAAACGGCGTGACGTGACGGGCTTGCCAGATATCGCAGCTCAAGGGCAGGGCGGATTGCTGGACATTCTCGTGCCCCGCGATTTCAAAACGTCGCGCACGATCTTTATGACCTACGCAAAACCCCAACGCCACAAGGAAGGCACCGCCGTCGTGCGCGCCAAATTTGATGGTGATAGGGCCAGTCTCAGCGAGGTCACGACAATTTTTGAGATGCGCAAAGGTTCTGGTGGCGGTTTCCACTTCGGCTCGCGCCTCGTTGAAGCACGCGACGGCACGCTCTTCATCTCGATAGGCGATCGCGGCAATGATCAAGAGGCGCAAAACCTACGCACCCATAATGGAACCATCGTGCGCATTGCCAAAGATGGCAGCGCGCCACAGGACAACCCGTTCGTGGGCAAACTCCGCACGCGCGATGAAATCTGGTCTTATGGCCACCGCAACCCCCAAGGCATGACGCTTGATCTGGATGGCAATCTTTGGGCGCATGAACACGGCGCGCAGGGCGGCGATGAAATCAACCGTATCCAAAAAGGGGCAAACTACGGCTGGCCCGTGATCGCTTATGGCAAAAAATACTCCGGTGGCAAAATCGGTGAAGGCACGGCCAAAGACGGCATGGAGCAACCCGAACACTATTGGGATCCCTCAATCGCGCCCTCTGGCTACATGATCTATTCCGGCAAGCTTTGGAACGCATGGCGCAGGCACCATTTTGTCGGCAGCTTGAAATTCGACTACATCGCTCGTCTAACGGGGGCGCCGCTTAAAGAAGTCCAGCAAATCCAGTCCGACGCCACAGCCCGCGTGCGCGACATTCGCGAATCCCCCGACGGTTCAATCTGGTTCCTCTCTGTCGCCAACGGAACCCTGAACCGCATAACCCCATCGTAAAACGGCACAGCTTCATCTTTCTAAATAAACTTACGCCGTAGGCAGCAGGACCTAACCTATATCGATAACCTTGCCGCTTGCGAACCACGCTCGCGGTAGGGGGTCGTGTTGTAGTGCGCACGGTAGCATTTTGAAAAATGCGAAGGCGATGCAAACCCACAGGCCAAGGCCACATTGATCACGCTCATATCCGTCTGCATCAACAAATTACGCGCCTTTTGTAGGCGCAATTCCATATAATAGCGCTTGGGCGAGCGGTTCAAATACCGACGAAACAAACGCTCTAATTGACGCGTTGACATGCCCACATCCTTGGCCAGCACAGAAGGGCTGATCGGCTCTTCAATATTGCTTTCCATCATCTGGATCACCGCACTTAGCTTTGGATGACGCACACCAATGCGTGTCGGCACAGACAGTCGCTGCGTGTCTTGGTCGGTGCGAATAGAGGAATAAATCAATTGATCCGCAACCGCATTGGCAAGCTCTTCACCATGCTCATCTGCGATCAGTTTCAGCATCAAATCAATCGAAGACGTGCCACCAGCCGTAGTCAAGCGGTTCCCATCTACAACAAACACGGATTTGGTCAATTCAATCTCGTCGAATTCCTCCAGAAAACTGTCCTGATTTTCCCAGTGGATCGTCGCACGTTTGCCATCCAGCATCCCAGCCTTGGCCATGCAATAAGATGCGGTGCACAAGCCACCGACGATCAATCCACGGCGCGCTTCACGGCGCAGCCAGTTCAACAACTTTTTGGTCGTCGCGTGTTGGATATTTATGCCACCACAAAGCAGTACGGTGTCATCACGCTGCAGCTCTATAAAATCGGAATTAACACCAAATTTCGTGCCCGCAGAGCAAGACACGGTTTCGCCGCCCTCACCAACCAGCGTCCAGCTATACAGATCTTTGCCCGCCAAACGGTTCGCAATGCGCAAGCTTTCAAGGGCCGCAGAAAAGCTCAACAAGGTAAAGTCGTTGAGCAACACGAACACAAAGCGGCGCGCTTTGTCGGTTTCGGTTACGACCTCTACCTTTACGTCATCTGATATCATCGTCAGGAGTTCCTGTGTAAATTTTGGC
>NZ_JABBAM010000094.1 GCF_018607965.1 Planktotalea sp. | reverse complement strand
AAAATGAACACGCAAGAGCACGCGACGATTTCCAGCAAAATGAACATCAAAGGCATCCCAACCATGGTCGCATGGCAGAACGGGCGCGAACTAAAGCGCAAGTCTGGAGCCATGAAGATGTGGCAGATCGTGAATTGGGTGCCTGAGGGGTGAGGTTACAACGTGAAAAAAGTCAAACGCTATTCGCTACCACGCCCATTGTTTGAGTTTGTTTTTACAAATGCCCAAACAACCGATGCAATAGTGCCCCCACCAAAGATAGCCGCAAACCACTCTGCGCCTTGTACAGCAGCATACAAAGATGCTGACAAAGCTAACAAAACGAACACGAATGCGAATGCGAATGCGAATATTTTGCCGAGAAAATTGTCAACCAATAAAGAGTCAATTCTCTCTGCGCCATGGACTGGCGATGCGCTGTTTCCGATTCCCATGACCGGAAGATGCGTTCGGCGCCATTATCGACAACGCTATCAAATTGACCCAAAACCGCCGGTGGAGGGAGGGGACCGCTCCACGCTTGTTGCTGAATTAACTCAAGCTCTTCTAAGCTATGCTATTAATTTAGATCCGAGGACGAAACGAACGTGTCTTTAGTTGACTCTTCTGACAATCTAACCAGCCAAATCTTCTTTAGCACGCGAACGTTTACGCCCAATGACTACTTTCAAATCTTCCCCCACACGGCGAGCGTCACCTACTAAAGCATCGCCTGAAGACGTACGTGACGCACGAGAAACACTTGGTCCAATAGAAATAAGTGAACCAAAACCTTCGATAGTCGCTCGCCTAAACCGAAACTGTCCGTTCGAGGCCGCCAAATTAAAATGCTTCATTTTTTGCCTCCTTTGAGATGCTTGTAGCAATAAGGAGTTAACAATCCGTTTCGTTTTTGCAAGAAGAAAGCTAACATTTGCAGTCACAACCCTGTGCGAACGCGAATTGCCCAAGAGCAATCCGCTACCTCGCACCCACTATGTTTAGCTTGCGCTAAACTTATCGTGCAAATTTCTTATGCTTAATCCGCTTAGGCTCCAAAGCATCCGCGCCCAACCTACGTTTCTTATCCTCTTCGTAATCCTCGAAATTGCCCTCGAACCACTCCACATGCGCGTCGCCTTCAAAGGCGAGCATGTGCGTGCAGATGCGGTCTAGGAAGAAGCGGTCGTGCGAAATCACCACGGCGCAGCCTGCGAAATCGACCAAGGCGTCTTCCAAGGCGCGCAAAGTTTCCACGTCAAGATCGTTCGTCGGTTCGTCGAGCAACAAAACATTGCCACCGTCTTTCAGCAAACGCGCCATGTGGACACGGTTGCGTTCACCACCCGATAGCAGGCCAACCTTCTTTTGCTGATCGCCACCCTTAAAGTTAAAGCTTGAGCAATAGGCGCGCGAATTCACTTCCGCATCGCCTAGCGCGATGATTTCAGAACCACCGGAAATCGCTTCCCAAACCGTCTCATCACCAGAAAGATCGTCACGGGACTGATCGACGTAGGACAGCTTAACCGTATCGCCGTAGCTGACCGTGCCCGCATCAGGCTGTTCTTGACCTGTGAACATCTTGAACAACGTGGATTTACCCGCGCCGTTCGGGCCGATCACGCCGACGATGCCGCCAGGGGGCAGATCAAAGGAAAGGTTTTCCACGAGCAGCTTGTCGCCCATCGCTTTTTTGAGGTTCTCAACTTCGATCACCTTGCTGCCCAAACGGGGACCATTCGGGATTACGATCTGGGCGCGCCCTACTTTGTCTCGCTCGGACTGACCCGCGAGTTCGTTGTATGAATTGATACGCGCTTTTGATTTCGCCTGACGCGCCTTTGCGCCCTGACGCATCCACTCAAGTTCGCGCTCAAGCGTCTTTTGCTTGGACTTATCTTCGCGCGCTTCTTGGGACAGGCGTTTCGCTTTCTGCTCAAGCCAAGCAGAGTAGTTGCCCTCGTATGGGTTCCCGCGACCACGGTCGAGCTCGAGGATCCAACTGGTGATGTCATCAAGGAAATAACGGTCGTGCGTGACGCAGAGGATCGTGCCCTTGTAGTCAATCAGGTGCTTTTGCAGCCAAGCGATGGTTTCCGCGTCCAAGTGGTTGGTCGGTTCGTCCAGCAGCAACATGTCAGGCTGTTCCAGCAGCAGTTTGCACAGCGCCACGCGGCGCGCTTCACCACCAGAAAGCGAGGTCACATCCGCATCATCAGGGGGGCAGCGCAAAGCTTCCATGGAGACGTCGATCTGGCTGTCGAGATCCCAAAGGTTCTCTGCATCAATCTTATCCTGCAATTCGGCCATCTCATCAGCCGTTTCGTCGGAATAGTTCATCGCAAGTTCGTTGTAGCGATCAAGCGTCGCCTTCTTATCGGCCACACCCAGCATCACATTGCCGCGGACATCCAGCGTTTCGTCCAGCTTGGGTTCCTGTGGCAAGTAGCCCACATTCGCGCCCTCGGCCTTCCAAGCTTCGCCTTGGAATTCTGTGTCGAGGCCAGCCATGATCTTAAGCAGCGTGGATTTACCCGAGCCGTTGACACCGACCACACCGATTTTCACGCCGGGTAGGAAGTTTAGGTGGATGTTTTCAAAGCATTTTTTGCCGCCCGGATAGGTCTTAGACACGCCTTGCATGTGATACACATATTGATACGCCGCCATGGGGTCGCTCCTCACGCTGAATTCAGTTTGCATTCACATAGTGTGCTGCGAGGATAGGCGCAATTGGATAGGGAGAATTGCGATGCGCTTGGGCTTGGTTCTTTTGCTGGTTTTATGCGTGCCGCGCTTGGGGATGGCGCAGGCCAATGATGCGCTGCCGCGTGATTTCGGCTGTATCGCGCAGACTGAGGTGCGCAATGATATGCACCCATCCGAACTTGCGCGCAGTGTGAGGGCTTGCGTTCAGGCAGGTCGGTTCGATGATGCGGTTCAGGTGTATTACACCTATTCGTCTTACGGTCTTTATGATCAACAGCGCGTGCGCGATGAAAGTGCGCATGTTGTGCTGAATGAACTGTCCCAATGGATGTTCTCTTTCTTTGATCGCACGACCATGACCGCCCTGCGCGCTTCAATCGACAAACTACGTGATCCTGCACATCCGTTCTTTGTCGAGACCTGCGTAGTCATCAAATCCTTAGGCCCCCCGAACTATCGCCCCGGCTACATGATCCGCTACGGCATTGTGCCGCGCAAATCCGATGACGATTGGCAGCACGCCGTCTTTGACAGTGCCGCCGCGTGGCGCAAGGCCATGGTAGAGATCAATGGTTGCCTCTCAATTTGAAAATCATATGATTGCACCTATCCGCCCTCCCCGCTAAACGCGTGCGCATGACCCCGACAGCTCACAATACGCGCGGTAGACGCATCGGCCTTCTAGGTGGCTCTTTTGATCCTGCTCACCTTGGTCATGTGCATATCACGCTTGAGGCGCTCAAGCGCTTCGACTTGGACGCGGTTTGGTGGCTCGTTTCCCCCGGCAATCCTTTGAAAACCCGTGGTCCTGCGCCGATGGAGCGCCGCATGGTGCGCGCACGCGACGTGATGCAGCACCCGTCCGTGCATATAGGCGATAGCGAAGCGCAGCTTGGCACACGCTACACCGCTGAAACCCTGCGTGCGCTGCGCCATAAATTCCCAGCCGCACGGTTCACGTGGCTTATGGGGGCCGACAATCTCGCGCAGTTCCATCTATGGAAAGACTGGGATGAGATAATCAACACAGTTCCTATCGGTGTCCTCGCTCGCCCCGGTGACCGCATTGAGGGCCGCACAGCCCCTGCCGCACAAATCTATCGCCATGCCTTACTGAAGGGTCGCCAAGAGCGCCTACTGTCTATGGCAGACGCCCCAGCATGGGCCTTCGTCAACGTCCCGATGCGCGATATTTCATCAACAGTCTTACGCGCCAGTGGTGACTGGCCGACGTGATTGCAGCAATGCGCTCGCGCTGCCAGCAGCAATGATCAGTGCCATGCCCGCGATGACATAGACACCGGGAAGATCACCAAAGATCACCCACCCCAACAAAACGGCTGATATCAACTGAAAATACACAAACGGCGCAAGTTTAGTGGCCTCTTGCATCCGATACGCAAGCAGCATCAGCATATTGCCCAACATTGAGCCAACCGCGCTCATCGCAATAAGCGTCGCGATTTGCGGCGTGATTTCTGGAAAACCCCCAATCACAAAGGGTGTCGTCAAGATCACAGGGCCAACCATCTGTGTGATCATCAAGCCACCCAAGGCAACAGTTCCCGCCAACCAACGCGATGCTGTCAGAAAACTGCCGTAAAAACACCCAGCCAAAACGGCCCATCCCAAACCAGCCGAGGCATCTAGTCCGGGCCGCACGATCAACACTACACCTGCGAACCCGACCAGTACCAAGATGACTTGCACCGTACGTACACGTTCCTTCAAAAACCAAACAGACAGAACAAAACTAACCATTGGGCCAATAAAAAATGCACCAAATACGTCGGCCAAAGGAGCCTTTTGAAGGGCCAAGGTGATGCAAGAAATACCACCCGCAATCAGCGCCGAGCGAAACCAGACCCGCCAATCACGCCACACAGCAAGCCCTGCGCGCCACGTGAAGGGTAACAGGATCATGCCCCCGATCATAAAACGCGACCACACCACAAAAATCGGTGCAACACCCAAATCAGACGTCAACACTTTGCTGGCAGTATCGCCTGCTGGAATAAAGCTCATCGCGATGAGCATGATGAAGACCGCTTTGAACATATCGTGCGATTAACACAGCGCAATCTCGCCCAACAGGCATCAAATCCATTCACTAATTTCCATTCACCATCACAATGGTGTAGAAAGCCTAAATATCGCTCTGCTCTAGCCTTGTTTTGACCCCAACAATTTGCGTTAACCTTTTTCATGAACAATTTATTATCAAGACGCTTTTTTCTGACTGCGGCAGCTTCGGCCTCCTTAGGGCATGTTGCATTCGCTAACGCCCCCCTGTCCTCTGCTCGCCCCGTTGCGCGTGGAGGCAAAGCGGTTGCAACCGTTCAGCAAGTGCGCGCGCCCTCGACACCCAAAGCATTAATCGAAGCGGCTAAGCTTGGTGGCACTTTTGGCTTCGCAGTTGCAGACTTACGCACAGGCAAATTACTCGAAACTGGCAATGCTGCATTGGGCCTGCCCCCTGCCAGCACAGCAAAAGCAATCACTGCACTCTATTCGCTGGATGCTCTCGGGCCAAACTATCGTTTCTCTACGCAAATTAAGACTAACGGGTCTATCGCGGGCGGCGTCGTGAGTGGCGATTTATTCCTTATTGGCAGCGGCGATCCGACGCTGGATACCAATGCGCTGTTTGACATGGCTTCCAAGCTAAAGGCGCTCGGCATTCGCGAAGTACGTGGACAGTTCTACTACGTTGACAATGCACTGCCTAACTTGCGCGATATCGACAAGACCCAACCCGAACACGTTAGCTACAACCCCGCAGTGTCTGGCCTGAACCTAAACTACAACCGCGTTCATTTTGAATGGCGCAGGGGTAGCAATGGCTACCAAGTGACCATGGACGCCCGATCTGACAAGCATCGCCCAAATGTCTACATCTCTAAAATGCAAATCGCGGCGCGCAAATTGCCTGTGTATTCATACAAAGACGGCGGCGCGTTTGATCAATGGAGCGTCGCCAGCGGCGCGCTTGGTAAAAGCGGTTCGCGCTGGTTGCCTGTGCGCAAACCAGGCCTTTATGCAGCGGATGTGTTTCAAACCTTTGCACGTGCGCAAGGCATCGTTCTCAAATCTCCCAAACGCAACACGCGCAGGCCAAAGTCACGCGCAATCGTCACCCACACAAGTCCGCCCCTTAGCAAAATTCTACGCGATATGCTCAAATTTTCAACCAACCTCACAGCAGAAGTCGTTGGCCTAACAGCCACCCGAAAACGTGGTGGTCGTGCCACGACGCTAAAAGCGTCCGCCAACGAGATGAGCCGCTGGGCCAATACTGCGCTGAAAATGGGCAATGCAAGTTTCGCGGATCATTCTGGCCTAAGCGCATCTAGCAAAGTCAGCGCGCAGGGCATGGTGAATTCAATGCTCGTGGCGCGTCGTCGCGCAGGGTTTGCAGAATTGCTCAAACCTATCGCAATGCGCGATGCAAAGCGCAAAGTAATCAAGAACCACCCGATCAAGGTAAACGCCAAAACTGGAACGCTTAACTTTGTCAGCGCGCTAAGTGGCTACATGACCGCTGCGGATGGCAAACAGATGGCCTTTGCTATGATCTGCGCAAATACCGATCTACGTCGCGGCCTAAAAGGCGCTGAGAAAGAGGCGCCCTCTGGCGGACAGGCGTGGAATCGCCGCGCCAAAGCGTTGCAGCAACAGCTGATCGAACGCTGGGGCGCGGTCTACGGCTGATCAGTTCTGAACGACGATCCGCGTGTTCTTAAAGCCGTGCTTTTGCACCAGTGAATATAGTCTTGTCGCGTTCGAGGTCTTCAAACGCACGCATCCCGCAGAGGCCGGGCGTCCCAAACGGTTAACCTGATTGGTCCCATGCACCGCGTAATTGCCACGAAAAAAGATCGAATACGGCATCGGTGCATTATTGTAGAGACTGGATTTGTGATATTTTGAAAGGCTCTTTGGGGAATAACTGCCACGCGGGGTGATCTTGCCTTTGCGCGCCGTCGAAACAGGCCACTTATAGATGACTTTGCCATGGCGGATCACCGTCATCGTCTGACTTGAAACATCAACTTTTGACACCAAAGATGCAGCAGATGCCGTGAAAGGCATCCAGAATACTAAAATTAACACCGCAAAAAAAATACGCAGCATGTAGTCCTCCTAAAAATAAATAATCTAAATGTAAAATAAAAATTTAATTTTGATGTGCTGTCAAAAGTAAAAATATTTTAAGCGGTTTGAACAAGACGGATATCTGACGCAACAAGCCCAACACCACCTTCAATTATTGCGATCACATCCTCACCAATAAAAATGACAGCATTTTCACCGCGATCTCTAATATCGATCTCTGGCTCGGTCGTTCCATCATATTCAAGCGCAATAACATCTTCACCAGCAGTATAATCACTGATCAAAACAGTGTTCTCATCTGCCATGTTTTCGTTCAACACAAACCGATCCAGACCGGCGCCTCCTTGCGCCGTGTCGCCGCCAGATAAAACAAGCAAATCGTTTCCTTCGCCTCCAAACAATTCGCCGCCTTGTGTAGGTTCGGGTTGCTCTGTCAAAAATGACGTATCCACACCATTCAACTGACCTGATGCTTCAAGTGCCGCAAAATCAACCTCTTCTAGAACGCCCCCTGTTTGAGACCGTACAACCGCGAGCGCTGTCGCGCTCACATCTTGTTCGCCACTTTCGTCCAGCTCAATGTTTCCGCTGATCAATACGTCTTCACCGGGACCACCATTAAGACTGTCTGCCCCGCCACCGCCGATCAATAGATCGTCTCCATCACGCCCAATTAGAAGATCGTCGACTCCATTGCCCAGCAAAGCATCGTCGCCCACATCGCCGTAGAGCACGTCAAAGCCGGTACCGCCGCCGATGATGTCATCGCCAGGACCAGCGAAAACAGTGTCATTATTGGTTCCTGCTTAGATCAAATCATCGCCCGCCAAGCCACGCACAATATCAGCTTGCCCCAGAGCAAACAGCGCGTCGTTGCCTTCTGTTCCGATTAAAATTTCTGACGAATTGGTTCCTAAAATTGTCTCTCGATCATCAAAAACGGAAGGCTCTTCAGGATCGAACCCATCAAATCCATTTTGCTCTGCAACACGTTGAATTTCATCGTCAAAAGCACTCTAAATTGCGAGAACCAAAGCCAAAGGTATTAATAACAAAAAAATCATGTTGGCCCCCCAGTCAGAATATTTATGTGAAACGATAACTTAAGATCACTTATACTTTCAGCGTTCCGCAGTTCCGTTAGTGAAAATTTTTTCATAAAGTAACTTTAAAAAAAGAAGGCTATCAAAGCTGCATTCTTAAGTCGATTGCACCAATCGTACATCACTGACGGATACATTCTCTGCAGCGTTCGCAACAACAGCAAGCAATGACCCATCGGCCAAGACATGCGCATCACCAGCCACATCTAGCACCGTAATCACGGGCACAGACGAAGCAAGATGATTGACGATAATCACATCTTCTTCAGAATTAAAGTCGAGCACATTAGCAGCACTTTCACCGCTATTGCCCGTCGTCACAATAAAGCTGTCTGCATTTGCGCCGCCAGTGCTATCGTCACCAGCCCCCAAGAACAATAGATCTGTGCCACGTCCACCGTTTAGAATATCTTTTTGCCCATCGGCGTCACTGACAGGCAAATCTTCTTCACCAAATCCTTGAGCCGACAAGATCGTTTCAATCTCCTGCGCAGTCAGTTCAGGCCTTGCAAACGCGACCGCATCAAAGGCATTGAAGTGTTCTACATTCAGCGCGGGCGCTCGCAAGTTGACAGCAGCCGGGTCAATGCCGTCGCTTTGAAAGCTGTAAAGAAAATCGTCTCCGTTGCCACCAAGCGAAGTATCTGCGCCAGCCCCACCATAGATCACATCGTTGCCCTCTTGGCCTTCGAGAGAGTCATTGCCATCACCACCAAGCAAAATGTCATTTCCATCGGCACCGATCAGCCTGTCTTGCCCAGCGCTACCGCCCAAAACATCAGCGCCATCAGCGCCGCGCACGACATCATTGCCAGCACCACCGTCTAAAAAGTCGGTGCCGCCCAGCCCTAGCAACCGATCATCACCCCCAAGGCCATCGACTTCGTTCAGTTGATTATTGCCTGTGTATTCATCATCGCCTTCCGTCAGTTCGATAACATTCAAAAGCGATGCAACATCCAAATCACCAGCCGTAGCGTCGGTCTCATCCGAGTCATCATCACCACCTCCGTCAAAATCGATAAGTGTGAAAACGAGTAAAAGTGGTAAAATAATGATTGCTATCATGTCGTGTCTCCAACCAAATTTCTTAATTTGGGACTAACCATGTTGGGGCGTCAAGACTGAGTTTAAAACTGTTAACGAAGCATGAACAATAGGCTGCCACGCGCCAGACTGTTCGCATTGCACAAACAAAATGGCCGCCCACGCCAACGACGTGAGCGGCCCCAAGGGCTAACCCTGATCTGGGTTAGTGCTTTTTCTTTTTCGGCGGCAACAGATCCGTTATTGTGCCTTCAAACATCTCTGCTGCAAAGTTCACAGTTTCCGAAAGCGTTGGATGCGCATGGATCGTGTGACCTAGATCAACCGCATCCGCGCCCATTTCAATCGCAAGCGCCACTTCAGCGATCAAATCACCAGCGCTAACGCCGACGATACACCCGCCAATGACACGCTGATCGCTCGGATCGAACAACAATTTGGTCAACCCTTCAGAGCGCCCGTTTGAGAGCGCTTTGCCAGAGGCTGCCCAAGGGAACACTCCTTTTTCGTATTTGATACCTTTGGCTTTTGCTTCGGTTTCGGTCACGCCACACCAAGCAACTTCTGGATCGGTATAAGCCACGGACGGGATCAGTTTCGCATCAAAGTGACGCTTTTGACCTGCGCAAACCTCTGCTGCAACTTTGCCCTCATGGACTGCCTTGTGCGCGAGCATGGGCTGGCCAACCAAGTCGCCAATCGCGAAGATATGATCAACGCCAGTTCGTTGCTGGCTGTCCACAGCTATAAAGCCGCGTTCATCCACCGCAACGCCGGCCTTGTCAGCATCGATCTTTTTGCCGTTAGGCGTACGTCCCACAGCAACCAGAACCTTATCAAAGGTATCTATCGTCACTTCGCCATTCGTATCCTCGAACGTTACTTTCAACCCCTTCTTCTGGGCCTCCATCGCCGTTACTTTGGTCTTGAGCAGAACGTTCTCGTAACGGCCTTTAATGCGGTTGTGCAAAGGTTTGACGATATCCTTGTCAGCACCCGGAATAATTTGATCCATAAGCTCGACGATCGTAACCTTGCTGCCCAGCGCATCATAGACACAGGCCATTTCAAGTCCGATGATACCGCCGCCAAGAACCAACATACGCTTGGGAATGTCTTTCAGCTCTAACGCACCCGTAGAATCGATCACGCGCTCGTCGTCATGGGGCAGGAATGGTAAGTGAACAGGCTCAGATCCCGCCGCGATGATGCATTGATTAAAGCTAACAGTCGTGATTTTGCCGTCTTGTTCAACCTCGATCATGTTGGGACCCGTGAACTTGCCCCTCCCTTTCACGGTCGTCACTTTGCGTGCCTTTGCAAGACCCGTCAGGCCGCCCGTAAGCTGACCAACAACGCTGTCCTTGAACTTGCGCAATTCATCTAGGTCGATCTTGGGCTTGGCAAAGCTGACACCATGCGCGCCCATGTCTTCGGCTTCTGTTATGACCTTGGCCACATGCAACAGCGCCTTTGACGGGATACAGCCTACGTTCAAACACACGCCGCCAAGCGTGTTGTCTTTTTCGATCAGCACGACCTTTTTGCCTAGATCCGCCGCGCGGAACGCAGCGGTGTATCCACCCGGGCCAGAACCAAGAACAACCACTTCGCCGTGCACATCACCAGCACCTGTCGCAGTGCCGCTTGCAGCGACAGCCTTAGGTGCAGCAGGTGCCTCAGGCTCAACTTGTTTCGGCACGTCTTCCGCACCGGCCCCTTCAAAGCGCATGATGACGCTGCCCATGGAAACTTTGTCGCCCTCGCCCACAAGGATTTCGGCCACAACACCTGCCACGGGGGATGGAACTTCCATCGTGGCTTTGTCAGATTCCAGCTCAACCAGCGCGTCCTCTGCGGCGACTGTATCGCCTACAGAAACCAGCACGGAAACGACGGGGATTTCGTTGAAATCACCAATATCGGGAACTTTAATGTCCATTGTGTCGTCTCCTACCACATCAACTTGCGCATATCGCCAAGCAGCGTCTTCAACGTCACGCAGAAGCGCGCCGCCAAAGCACCATCGACCGCGCGGTGATCATACGACAACGACATTGGCTGCATCAGGCGCGGAACGAATTCCTCACCATTCCAGACAGGAGCCATTTTCGAGCGTGTCAAACCAAGGATCGCAACCTCTGGCGCGTTGACGATGGGCGTAAAGCTGGTGCCACCGATACCGCCGAGCGATGAAATCGTGAACGTTGCGCCCTGCATGTCTTTGGACTTGAGGTTGCCCTCACGCGCGGCTTTGGACAACTCCATCAGCTCTTTAGAAATCTCGACAAGGCCCTTTTTGTCGGCATCCTTGATCACTGGAACCATTAGACCGTTTGGCGTGTCTGCCGCGAAACCGATGTTGTAGAACGCTTTCTTGATCAGCTTGTCGCCATCTGGATGGATGGACGCGTTGAACTCCCAATGTTGCTTTAGCGCAGACACGGACGCCTTAACCACGAAGGACAGCATCGTAACACGGTAGCCTTCTTCCTTGGCCATCGTGTCCATCTCTTTGCGGTACTTATCCAGATCAGTCACATCCGCTTCATCATTGTGCGTGACATGCGGGATATTCAGCCATGAACGGTGCAATGCAGGCCCAGACAGCTTCTTGATGCGCGACATTTCCGCGTCTTCGACTGGGCCGAACTTGGAAAAGTCTACAACTGGGATCGGCGGGATACCCATACCGCCAGCAGCGCCGCCACCAACAGCCGCAGGTGCACCTGTGGATTTGAACGCCTTGGTGATGTCTTCCCGCAGGATGCGGCCCTTGCGGCCCGTACCATTCACTTTGGCAAGATCAATCTCAAGGTTGCGCGCAAAGGCACGCACAGATGGGCTGGCGTGGGCTTTGCCAAAACCTGCGTCCGTCACAGCCAGCGCTGCTGCAGGTGCAGGAGTATCCGTTTGTGGAACCTCCGCTTTCGCAGGTGCCGCCGCTGGGGCCTCGGCAGCAGGAGCCGGCGCAGCGCTCTCGCCCTCAAGGATCAGGATGACTGATCCCATCGAAACGTTGTCGCCCTCAGAAACCTTTATCTCTTTAACCACACCCGCAGCAGAGGACGGAACTTCCATCGTTGCTTTGTCGCTTTCCAATTCAACGATTGGATCTTCCAGCGCCACGGTGTCACCCACGCTAACCAAAACGGTAACCACAGGAATCTGATCGAAATCGCCGATGTCGGGGACTGTTACTTCAATAGCCATAATATGTGTCTCCTCTCGCGCTTAAACTAGACGCGGGTTCGGCTTTTCGCCGTCAATATCGTATTTAGAAAGCGCGGACTTCAGGTCTTTCTCTGAAACCGTCCCTTCTTTGAAAAGCTGCACCATCGCGGCCGCGGCAATGTGGTTCGCGTCCACTTCAAAGAAGCGGCGCAGGTTCACACGGCTGTCAGAGCGACCAAAACCATCGGTGCCAAGGATCACCAAATTCTGGGGAACAAAGGCGCGGATTTGTTCAGCGTAGTTCTTCATGTAATCGGTCGCGACAATCACAGGACCTTTGGCCCCGCTCAGCACTTGCGTTACATAAGGCACCTGCGTGTCAGCCAGCGGGTTCAAACGGTTGTGCCGTTCTGCGTCCTGACCGTCACGCGCCAGCTCGTTAAAGCTGGTGGCAGACCAGATATCAGAGGTAACGCCAAAATCTTCCCTCAGCATCTTGGCCGCTTCCATCGCCTGCACAAGGATCGTACCAGAACCCATCAGGTTCACATGCTTCTTTGCAGCCTTTGCTGTTTTGCTCAGACGATAAAGACCTTTGATGATCCCCTCTTCCGCACCCATCGGCATTTCAGGATGCGCATAGTTTTCATTCATCAGCGTTAGGTAGAAGTACACGTCATCCTGATCGACATACATGCGCTGCAAACCGTGATGTACCAGAACCGCGACTTCGAAACTGAACGTCGGATCATAAGAAATGCAGTTCGGGATCGTGCCTGCAAGAACGTGGCTGTGCCCGTCTTGGTGTTGTAAACCTTCGCCGTTCAGCGTTGTACGACCCGCAGTTCCACCCAGCATAAAGCCACGTGCGCGACTGTCGCCAGCCGCCCAGCATAGATCGCCGATACGTTGGAAGCCAAACATGGAGTAGTAGATAAAGAACGGAACCATCGGCACGCCGTGGTTGGAATAGGACGTTGCCGCAGCAATCCAATCCGCCATCGCACCCGCTTCGTTGATGCCTTCCTGAAGCACCTGACCGTCTGTGCTCTCCTTGTAGTAAGACATCTGATCGCGGTCTTCCGGCGTGTAGTTCTGACCCTTCGGATTGTAGATACCCACAGAGCGGAACAGCCCTTCCATACCAAACGTGCGGCTTTCATCAGGCACAATCGGCACGACCTGATTGCCCATCTTCTTATCACGCAAAAGCGTCGTCAGAATACGCACAAAGGCCATTGTCGTCGAAATCTCGCGATCGCCCGTACTTTTTAGCTGCGCTTCAAAGCTTGTCAGTGGTGGAATTTCCAGCTTGGGTGTATCGCGCCATTCGCGTTTCGGGAATTCACCACCCAGCTCTTTGCGCTTCTCTAGCAGATACGCCTTTTGCTGGTTGTTCAACGAAACGAACGGTGCCTTTGGCAAGTCTTCATCGCTGATCGGGATCTGAAAACGATCGCGGAACGCGCGAAGCTGATCTTCAGCCATCTTCTTTTGCTGGTGCGTGGTGTTCTGGCCTTCGCCAGCCGTGCCCATGCCGTAGCCTTTAACTGTTTTGATCAACAGACAGGTCGGCTGACCCTTGGTTTCAGTCGCACGTTTAAAGGCAGTGTACACCTTCTTAGGCTCATGACCGCCACGACGCAGCGCCCAGATTTGCTCGTCTGTCCAGTCCTCAACTAGCGCCGCCGTCTCTGGATATTTCCCAAAGAAATTCTTGCGAATGAAAGCACCGTCCTTGGATTTGAACGTTTGATAATCGCCATCAACTGTTTCATCCATCAACTGGCGCAAACGACCAGTCGTGTCCTTTTCAAGCAGCGCATCCCAGCCCTTGCCCCAAAGCAGTTTGATCACGTTCCAGCCCGCACCGCGGAACCCGCCCTCAAGCTCTTGCACGATCTTGCCGTTGCCACGCACAGGTCCATCAAGGCGCTGTAGATTGCAGTTCACAACGAAGATCAGGTTATCAAGCCCTTCGCGCGCCGCCAAATCAATCGCACCGCGCGATTCAGGTTCGTCCATTTCACCATCACCAAGGAACACCCAGACCTTACGGTCGGCCATATCAATGTGACCGCGGTTATGCATGTATTTCATGAAACGCGCTTGGTAGATCGCCATCAAAGGGCCAAGGCCCATGGAAACCGTCGGGAACTGCCAATAATCCGGCATCAACCAAGGGTGAGGATAGGAGGAAAGACCGCCACCATTCACTTCAGAGCGGAAGTTTTCCATCTGCTCTTCAGTAAGACGTCCCTCCATAAAGGAGCGCGCATAGATGCCGGGGATCACGTGACCTTGGAAGAACACCAGATCGCCGCCGTGTATCGCAGACTTTGAGCGCCAGAAATGGTTTAGGCCTATATCATACATGACCGCAGAGGACGCGAAGGACGCAATGTGTCCGCCATATTCGCTGGACACTTTGTTGCGGCGCACAACCGTCGCCATTGCGTTCCAACGGTTAATGGTGCGAATGCGCCATTCCATGTCGTGATCACCTGGGACCTCTTCTTCGTCATCGAAGGGGATCGTGTTCTGGTAGGGTGTCGTCGCCGAAAACGGCAATTGCGCACCAGCAGCCCGCGCTTGTTGAACTGCTTTATCAAGCAAGTAATGCGCACGATTTGCACCGTCGCGATCAATCACATCAGAAATGGCGTCCTGCCATTCTTGCGATTCAATCGGATCAATATCATGGTTTTGGTCAGTCATTCGTCCCTCTTCCCTTCAACACTCTGCGCACGAGCTTGATAACGTGCTATCAAACGACACAAAATGCGCTCCCACCATCCTTTAACGTGCAATAGCTTTCTCTTGGATTAATTGAGAATACCCAAGCACTGTAAAGTTAACGCTGAATATCACGCCTTGTTAACCCTAGGTAGACTCGTGCGCGAATAGCCCCATGCACAGGGTGCATAGCAAAATAGTTTAACATTAAACAATATTACTCAGAGCCCACATTCGGGTTTCGAAATCTTACCTGAATACCCAAAAAACGAACCAAATTGACCCCTTCCACCCAAAGAAGGTTAAGCACCCCCAATAAGCGGACCAAACTTGCGCGAATCAAAATTGCTAACTTTAAGCCCAATCGCCCGTGAAATCCTTGGGGATCATCAGCACGTCTTTATCCAACTCACTGACATTGCGCTTGCCGCAAAGCGCCATGGAAACGTCCAACTCCTTATGGATCACCTCAAGCGCTTTGGTCACACCCGCCTGCCCCATAGCACCAAGCCCATAAATGTAGGCGCGCCCGATATACGTGCCTTTGGCCCCCATCGCGATGGCCTTCAATACGTCCTGACCAGAGCGTATTCCACTATCCAGATGCACTTCAATCTGATCCCCAACAGCGTCCAAAATAGACGGCAGCATCTTAATCGAACTCATTGCGCCATCCAATTGACGCCCACCATGGTTGGACACGATGATTGCGTCAGCCCCGACACTAAGCGCCATCTTCGCGTCCTCAGCATCCATGATCCCTTTCAGGATCACCTTGCCGCCCCACATCTCTTTCAGCTTGGCAATCTTGCTCCAATCCAACGCGGGATCAAATTGCTCGGCGGTCCAAGCCCCAAGATTAGACGCATCAGACACGCCTGTAGCATGCCCAACAACATTGCCGAACTCACGGTTCTTAGTGGCCAGCATTTGCAGGCCCCATGTCCATTTTGTCATCAAGTTTGCAATCGTCTTAGGGGTCAACTTGGGCGGTGCAGACAAGCCATTCTTTAGATCCTTATGACGTTGTCCCAAAATTTGCAGATCAAGCGTGATCACCAAAGCCGAACAATTCGCCGCGCGCGCGCGTTCAATCAAGCGACGCAGATAATCCTCGTCTTTCATCGTATAAAGCTGGAACCAAAATGGCTGGTCGGTCTTCTCAGCCACCGCTTCGATCGAACAGATCGACATTGTGGATAGCGTGAAAGGCACGCCAAAATCCTCAGCCGCCTTCGCCACTTTGATTTCACCATCCGCACACTGCATTCCGGTCAATCCAACTGGGGCCAGTGCGACAGGCATCGCAACATCCTGCCCGATCATCTGGCTGACCGTGCTGCGCCCCGTCATATCAACAGCAACGCGTTGGCGTAGCCGGATTTGTTCGAAATCGGATGTATTTTCGCGAAAGGTCTGTTCGGTCCAACTGCCGCTTTCGGCATAATCATAAAACATGCGCGGCACACGCCGCGCATAAATACGTTTCAGATCTGCAATTTCGGTAATAACAGCCATAGATAAACGCCCCCCTTGCAATTGGTAATAAATTATTACCGATCCGCAAGTCGAACGCAAGTCAGCTCGAAAATTCTCTAGGCGCTATGTGCACCGTCTGACAAGGTTTTCACAAAAGCCAACACATCACTCACACTATCACCCGCACCAATGCGTTCAACAATCGCCGATCCAACAACCGCCCCATCAGAAAGCCCCACAATTTCGCGCGATTTTTCTGGCGTCTTAATTCCAAAGCCAACAATCACAGGCAAATCCGTCTTAGACTTGATCCGCGCCACTTCCGGACCAACATCAGCCCCCTCTGCATTCGCAGCGCCAGTGATCCCCGTGATGGACACATAATACACAAAGCCAGACGTATTTTGCAAAACCCGCGGCAAACGCGCGTCATCCGTTGTGGGCGTCGCAAGTCGGATAAAGTTCAAACCCGCGTCTTGCGCAGGAATACAAAGTTCGGAATCTTCTTCAGGTGGCAGATCAACAATAATCAAGCCATCAATACCAGCCGTCACAGCGTCCTTCAAAAACGTATCAACGCCACGCGAATAGATCGGGTTGTAGTAACCCATCAAAACAATCGGCGTCGTGTCATCACACTTGCGAAACTCAGCCGCCATTTCCAACGTTTTTTGTAACGTCATGCCGCCCTCTAAAGCGCGCTGGCCTGCCAATTGGATCGTCTCACCATCCGCCATAGGATCGGTGAACGGCAATCCCAACTCAATGATATCAACGCCCGCCTCTGGCAAGCCCTTCATGATCTCCAGCGATGTAGCGACATCAGGATCGCCCGCCATAATGTAGGATACAAAAGCTTTCTTACCACTTGCGCGCAAGCTCTCGAATTTGGCGTCGATCCGGGTCATAGGTCTATCCTTGTCAAAACTTACCCCGCATGTGCCGCGAAATCCGTTCCATTCGCAAGAGCCTACGCAATCTTTGAACGAAAAATCCGAACTGGGGCTTAAAGACACACTTCCCCTTTTCCCAAATATCCCCGCCGGAGGCACGCCGCACGACCAAAGGGCGTGCTCAAAAAAGCGCGCGCAAGCGCTCTATCGGATCAAGCGCCCTCAATGTCGATCATCCAGACAACGCCAAATTTATCCCGACACATCCCGAACCCTTCGGACCAAGACGTCTTTTCCAGTGGTATCGTGATCGATCCACCATCGCGCAACTTATCAAACAAGACTTGTGCCGCGTCCATGCTATCGCGTGACACATGCAGGGCCGCACCCTCAACGCCGTTATAGCTCTCCGGCTCAAATGTATCAGAGCCAAACAACAACTGCCCCTCGCCCAAATCAAGCGTCATGTGCGCGATCTGACTACCCATTTCATCTGGCATCTTCTCTTCAGACATCTCCTTAAACAACATTGTCATCGTAATTTCACCACCCAGCACCTCTGCATAAAAGGCCAACGCCTGCGCACAATTGCCGCCGAATGTTAAATATGGCGTTACTTTCATCTGTCTTCCTCCCATTTTCGCTGATCTCAGCCCTGCAGCGCCTTGCACGACCCATAAAACCTGCCATATGGAAACGCGTCAACGCTAAGGAGAAGATCATGGGTTTCAAAATGGGTATCGTCGGAATGCCGAATGTCGGTAAATCCACACTTTTCAATGCGCTGACCAAAACCGCCGCCGCGCAGGCCGCGAACTTCCCGTTTTGCACGATTGAGCCTAATGTTGGCGATGTCGCCGTCCCCGACGCGCGCCTTGATAAATTGGCCGCTATCGCGACGTCCAAGCAGATCATCCCAACACGCATGACTTTTGTTGACATCGCGGGCCTCGTCAAAGGCGCGTCCAAGGGCGAAGGCCTCGGCAACCAGTTCCTTGCCAACATCCGCGAAACAGACGCAATCGCCCACGTGCTGCGCTGTTTTGAAGATGGCGATGTGACCCATGTTGATGGTCGCGTGAACCCCGTTGAGGACGCGGACACGATTGAAACCGAATTGATGCTGGCCGATCTGGAAAGCGTGGAAAAGCGCCGCCAAGGTCTGACACGCAAGACCCGTGGCGGCGACAAAGAAGCACTGCAACAGGACAAATTGCTCGCGGCCGCGCAAGCCATGTTGGAAGACGGCAAGCCCGCGCGCTTGGTTGAGGTCGACGAAGAAGACGCCAAAGCATGGAAATTGCTGCAATTGCTGACGTCCAAGCCCGTTCTCTATGTCTGCAACGTTGGAGAATCCGAGAGCGCGACAGGCAACGCACATTCCGAAGCCGTCGCCGCGATGGCCGCCGCCCAAGGCAATTCCCACGTCATCATCTCCGCACAGATCGAAGAAGAGATCAGCCAACTTGATGCGGACGAAGCGCAAATGTTCCTAGAGGAAATGGGCCTAGAAGAGCCCGGCCTAGACCGCCTTATCCGCGCAGGCTACGCATTGCTGCACCTAGAAACCTACTTCACAGTCGGCCCAAAAGAAGCCCGCGCATGGACAATCCAGCACGGCACAGGCGCCCCCCAAGCCGCTGGCGTGATCCACGGTGATTTCGAAAAAGGCTTCATCCGCGCAGAAACTATCGCGTATGATGACTACATCGAATACAATGGCGAACAGGGTTCAAAAGAAGCCGGAAAAATGCGCGCAGAAGGCAAAGCCTACATCGTCAAAGACGGCGACGTGCTGCACTTCTTGTTCAACAACTAAGCGGCTTCCGCTGCGTCGATCTTAGTGAGAAGCTCGTCGCAGAGTTCAGTCTGATAGTCTGAGCCTTCGACAAAGAAGGCGCGGGCTCTGGTCACGTAATCGTGGGCTTCCACGAGGTGGGCCGGATCTGGTTCCAGCCTACATCTTGCAATTGCAAGATCCGCGATGTTCCAACGAAGACAAGCCCAATCATAAGGTGCTTCATGTTCCAAATCCAATTTTTCACACTCGCTATAATTTGAACGCGCAGCGATTAGCGCAGCCATATCACTTGTTAATGCACCCAAGCACCTTTGCCCCAAGCCTAGATTGTTTAGTGTTGATTGCCAATCCAGTGGTTCTTCCGATTTTTTTTAAGGAATAATGCAGTCTCAAGACAATTGATCGACTCTAAAAGCACCAAAGAGTCTTCTTTCAACTCTCCAAGTTTCGTCAGTGCTAGTCCAAGATTATTCCACCTATATTTCAAAGCATCCTGATCTTTAACGTGAATGCTGGCCTTAAGGGAGGAGCGAAGCATGCTAACAGCATGATGCATTAGGTCTAAATCTGATGTGCGTTCCGCAATTTGTTCCATTGCTAGACCCAATCCGTTAGCACAATTAGACCAACTTTGAAGTTCCTTAGACTTATTAGTTTTCTCCACCGCAGCGTAAAATGCGTTGCGAGAGATTAAAAGGTGCCGTTCATTCGAAGATCGCTCAGCAACACGAAAATGCCCCCACCCAAGCGCGTGCAAAGATGCTGCTTCCTTGCCTCGTTTGCCTTTTGCTTTTTCAACATTTCTTTTGGCCAATTGCAATCCAACACCTAGTCGAAAAAGATCACCAGTTCTATCGCCTTTAGCGAGCCAATTGTGACTTAATGAGCCCGTCGCCCAAAACACTCCATCTGCCGGCGCTTGCCGATACAAATCCGCAATCAATCGTTGCGCAGCGGCAGCAG
>NZ_JABBAM010000029.1 GCF_018607965.1 Planktotalea sp. | reverse complement strand
CTGCTTTATCTGCTGCCATGATATCAGACAGATAACCATACAGATCGTCGCGTAAATCAGGCCGCGACAGACCAAAAGATACTGTCGCCTGTAAAAAGCCGGACTTGGATCCGCAATCAAAACGCTGACCTTTGAAACGATAACCATAGACCCCGCGATCTGTGCCAATCTCTGCTGCAATCGCGTCAGTCAGTTGTATTTCGCCACCCGCACCAGATTTAATCTTATTCAGGTTCTTCAAAACGTTTGGCGACAGGATATAGCGACCAATGACAGCCAAGTTCGATGGCTCTGTCCCTGGCGCTGGCTTTTCCACCATACCCCTGACGGACACCATGGATCCCATGTCTTCTTGGACGTCCAAAACACCGTAAGAGGATGCCTTTGCTGGCGGCACTTCCATCGCAGCAACCATATTGCCACCGATGTCTTCGTAGGCCTCGATCATCTGCTGCAAGCATGGCTTTTCAGCGGCAATAACGTCATCGGGCAGGATCACCGCAAAGGGCTCATTACCAATGAGACGGCGCGCACACCAAACCGCGTGACCAAGGCCCAGCGCTTTGTGCTGGCGCATGTATGCAATCGCACCACTGTCCATGTTCGTTGTCTTCAAAATATCGAGCAGGTCCTGCTTGCCCTTCTTACGAAGTTCATTTTCAAGCTGAGGTGAGTGGTCGAAGTAATCTTCAAGAGCACCCTTGCCGCGCGACGTCACAAAAATAAATTCTTTGATCCCAGCGGCTCGCGCTTCGTCGATAGCATATTGGATAAGAGGGCGATCAACGAGCGTCATGATCTCTTTCGGTACAGACTTCGTCGCAGGCAAAAACCGCGTTCCCAATCCAGCGACTGGAAAAATTGCTTTTGTTACTTTGTTACGCATCACGTTACCCTTGTGCTTTAAACCACTTAACCTTTGAAACATGACTAAACAAACAATGGTTTTAAATCATGTCCTTGGAATAAGATTCGACAGTATTGTTTCCAATCTGCACCGTTTTATGCGCCTTCTGTCTTAAAATCTCGTTGCTTAGCAAGGCGGCTCAACTCAAGCGAGAGTTTTTGACGCCGTGATCTCAATTTGAAACGTCGCCCACTGCGTTCACTACGTCCAAAAAGACCACCGGTTTGCATCCAAATCCCTTGTTTTGTGAACTGCACTCTATGTGCCCGAGCTGTGGTCGAAAAAATGAACAGACTTACACGTTTACCACTTTTCACCACACTGTCAGCTTTCGCTAATAATGCTGTTCTGTCCCACGGTCGGCCCGATAGAACAACTTGTTCACCAAAAACCTGCTGCGGCATCGGCTCAAACCCTGAGCGCGCAAAAACCAAAAAATCCATTGCGTCAAGCGAACGCACTTTGCCATCCTCGACACCTCGTTCAAACGTAGCCATCAGACGGCCGACGTCACGCGGCTCGATCCGTCCATCTACCATATGTCTCAAGGCGCGTTGTTTTTGCTCTGAACGCGCTGACGTCAAAGAGGCCTCATGCGTCTGGTCAGGTGCATGTTTACGAAGAAAAACTGCTATGCTCGCTCCGATCTCAAACAAATCCATCGGCACACGATCACTCCGCCGGGTCGCGCTGGCTTTGTACCCATGATGGACCTGCGCAAGTGGCACGATTGCCGTTCGATACCCAGCCTTCATCAAGCGGAAATTTACGTCTGTCTCATCAAGATAGAACCGAAACGTGGGATCAAACCCACCAAGCTGCGCGATCGCATCACGACGCAACGCCATATTCGTGCCTTCTGTCTTTATCGCCCGTCCATTTTGCGGTGTCAGAACACTGATCTTTTCCGGATCAACCTCAAGCGCACTCGCGACACCACAGCAATCAACACTTCGGGCTTTCCATTGAAAGCTGATCCCGTTGCGACCTATTACAAAACCACCCGCCGCCACCACATCCGCATCGTGAAAGCCAGAAATTAGATAGCGAAGCCAGGTTGGTTCTGACACAGCATCATCATCAATGAACGCGACAATCTCCCCAGCCGCCTCTGCAATCCCAAGATTGCGCGCCGCAGAAATATTCGCTTCGTTAAACTCAACTATTTTGATGTTCTCGAAGAAAGGGAGCGCTTTAGCAGAAGCGATGCAATCCGTATCCGCAACAAGGATCACTTCGAAACTAGGGTAGTCGAGTTGCTAAATCCCAATCAAACAGAGTTGTAAATCATAAGCACGGCCTCTGCTGACAACAATGACAGAGACGGCAGGTTGGGTCATTCAATCCCCATGTCCCTCATCATTTGCTCAAGTACGGGGACATCTTCGGGGTTATTCAATTCCCAAAACTGACGGCCCTTTGCTTGCACTTCGACGCAGCGCACAGTGCCGCCTTGCTCCATAAAGCGCAGCTGCTCCAAACCCTCAAGCTGCTCCAATGGACCAACAGGCCATGTAGGATAGGCAGCCAATGCTTTGGGGCGATAGGCATAGACGCCTACGTGATGAAAAACAGGCGTCATCGCTTCATTGGGATAAGTCGCCGATGTAAACGGAACGACCTCTTTCGAGAAATACATTGCCCGCATGTGCGTATCAAAAACGGCTGTCGTTCCACCAACGCGCCCAGCTTTGCGATCAGCCAAGAACCCATTCAAAGCGCGCCCATCACAGCGCAAAACGGGCGTTGCAATATCTGATTCAGGCGTGTTGCGCATCGCGTTCATTAGATCTTCCACAAACCAATGCGGCGTCAGCGGTGCGTCCCCTTGCAGGTTCACAACAATTTCCGCATCGCTCCCAAGAATGTCATAGGCAGACGCACAGCGCTCCGTTCCATTTGCACAGCTCTCCGGCGTCATAACAACTTCGGCACCGAATGCTTCAGCCGCGTGCTTGATTCGATCATCATCTGTCGCGACGACCACACGATCCACACCGCTCACGGCGCTCGCCGCCTCCCATGCACGCTGGATCAAAGATCGACCAACACCAGTACATCCCTTAAGCTCAGCAAGTGGTTTCGCAGGATAACGCGTCGACGCGTAGCGTGCGGGGATAACAATCAGAACAGACACTTACGCTTCTTTCAATTCAACATCGGGCGAATACGCGATGAAAAATGGATTGGCGAAATCATCCTTGCCGTACTTCAAGTCCTCATGGTTATCAAAACGCACAACACGCCCGCCTGCACCCGTCAAAACGGCATGGCCTGCAGCAGTGTCCCACTCCATCGTGCGTCCGACACGCGGATAAATATCCGCTTCACCCGTCGCGATCAGACAGAATTTCAGCGATGATCCCGCACTCTTCATATCGCGCACTTTGTATTTGTTGATGTAGTCATCCGTCGCTTGATCACGATGGGATTTAGAAGCGACCACAAACAACGCCTTATTGTCAGGCTTACTGACGCCAATGATGTTCTGCTGCCCAACCACATCAGGATGCAGCAGCCCGGTCTCTTCAATCGATTGACCATCTGCGCGCGTGTAAAACATCCGCTTTTTTGCAGGCGCATAAACCACACCACGTGTTGGGATACCGTTCTCAACGAACGCAATATTCACAGTGAAGTCGCCACGGCGGTGGATGAATTCTTTCGTTCCGTCCAATGGATCGACGATCAAGAACGTTTCCCCCTTGGCTGTGTGGGACTCAGATTGCTCTTCCGTCACCAACATCATGTCAGGAAACGCCGCACGCAAACCTTTCGAGATCAACGCATCCGCTGCTTCATCTGCTGCTGTCACTGGGCTATTGTCAGATTTGGATTTAACGTCGAAATCATCACGGCCATAAATGTCCATGATCACATCGCCCGCCGCTAGGGATAAGCGACGCATCACCTCTTCAAGTTGATTGTAGTCCATTTGCCCAATTCCTACCCAAAATTATTGGTAACGTTGATAAATTATCCACGTCTCTTATTATATGAAGCAACACGAACGGCAATAATCATCAATCAATTCGTTCGATATCAAGCAAAACACACATGTTTCAGATTAGAAAAGGCGAAACCACATTTGGCAAGGTCATGACGTTTAGTGACCTCGTGTACCATAATATCGTGCGAAGCATTCGCAAGACCCACGGGAATGCCTTGATGAGTATCGCATTAAACTTGATGCAGATGATCATCTTTGTTCTCGCTTTTTTCTTTATGTTCTCCACTCTCGGCTTGCGCGGCGCAGTTCTACGCGGGGACTTTATGGTATATATCATGACAGGTATCTTCCTGTTCATGACGCATATCAAAACTGTTGGCACGGTGGCAGGGTCCGAAGGGCCAGCCTCTCCGATGATGAAACACGCGCCCATGAACACGTCGATTTCGATCGCTGCGGCCGCGTTGACGCAGCTCTACATCCAAATGCTTTCGCTTTTTGTCATCATGTTCGCCTACCATGTTCTCGTGACACCGTTTGAAATTCAAAACGTGGCAGGCGTTATGTTCATGATCCTGCTCGCCTGGTTTACGGCGGTCGCAGTCGGTCTCGTGTTCCTCGCTATCAAACCGTGGTCACCGGGCCTATCGTCCCTTCTTTCGACTATTTATCAACGTGCAAATATGATCGCTTCTGGCAAAATGTTCGTTGCAAACACACTGACCCCTCAACTCCTCAACATGTTCGATTGGAATCTGTTGTTTCACTGCATCGATCAATCGCGAGGATATGCATTTGTGAACTACGCGCCGCGCAACTCCTCATGGGAATACGCGCTTTATGTTGGACTCATTTTCTTCATGATCGGCATGATGGGCAAATTTTACACCCGCAAACATGCCTCCACGAGTTGGAGCGCACGACAATAAGCGAACTTCATCTTTCCATATAAACTTCGGGGGGCGCGCAGCGTGGGGGCTGGCCCCCTCCCGCATTTATTCAACAACGCGCAAGGTCAGATTTAAACGCCCGCCTTTGGACAACAATCGCGATGATCCAAACCGAATCTTATCGATCCCATGATACGTCAAACGCGCATCACCACCCATCACGACCACGTCCCCTGAATTCAACCAAACCGACTCCGTTGATCCACCGCGTTCTTTACCACCAATGCGAAACAACCCGTCATCTCCAAGTGAAATCGACACCACAGGCTGCGCGAAATCTTCTTCATCACGATCTTGATGCATCCCCATGCGCGCATCTTCACCGTAGAAATTCATCAAACAACACTCCGGTGCGCGGGTCGACCCACTCACACGCTCCCATACATCCAAGACAGGCGCAGGAATGTCAGGCCACGCCATTCCCTCAGGATTCGTAGGCGAATATCGATAACCCAACCGATCAGACACCCAGCCAAACCGCCCAGCTGACGTCATGCGCACGCGCATCGGTTTTCCGTAAGGGGTCATCGGCGAAAACAACGGCGCAGCCTTCGCAACATCACGAACAGCATCAACCAAGGCACTTTGCTCCTCAGAACTCAGCAAGCCTTTATAAATGTCAAAACCCCTAATACTCATCATTTGAGTCACTCAATTAACTCCTTTTTCATTCTAAATGCGAAAATTTCGCCAAAGAGCGCCTAAATCACGAAATGAGTGCCTCGCGATCCTTGCAGCACCCATTTGCGCTCCTTATATACCGCTCGAACGTTGAACTGCACCACCGCAGATCAGCTAACCAATCGGGGCGCGGATGCCGTAACGGGTTTGCGTCTCGTAACATCGCCTTGACGAAAAAAGGGATTAAACACATGGCCAAAGTTATTGGTATCGACCTCGGAACAACAAACAGTTGCGTATCCATCATGGACGGCTCTCAGCCTCGCGTGATCGAAAACGCAGAAGGCGCACGTACGACACCGTCTATCGTCGCTTTCACAGATGACGAGCGCCTTGTAGGCCAGTCAGCGAAACGCCAGGCCGTCACAAACCCAGACAACACAGTCTTCGGTGTAAAGCGCCTTATTGGTCGTCGTTACGATGATGAGCATTTGAAAAAAGACATGAAAAACCTGCCATTCTCCGTTGTTGACGGCGGAAACGGTGACGCATGGGTTGAATCAAAGGGTGAGAAGTACTCCCCTAGCCAAATCTCTGCATTCATTCTTGGCAAGATGAAAGAGACCGCTGAAAGCTATCTCGGCGAAGACGTTACACAGGCGGTTATCACCGTCCCTGCGTACTTCAACGACGCACAGCGCCAGGCAACAAAAGACGCAGGCAAGATTGCCGGCCTGGAAGTCCTACGCATCATTAACGAGCCAACAGCAGCAGCGCTGGCATATGGCCTTGATAAAGAAGAAACACACACCATCGCGGTTTATGACCTCGGCGGCGGTACATTCGACGTTACAATCCTTGAGATTGACGACGGTCTGTTCGAAGTAAAATCCACCAACGGCGACACGTTCCTTGGCGGCGAAGACTTTGACATGCGCATCGTTAACTATCTTGCGGATCAGTTCAAAAAAGAGAACGGCGTTGATCTGACCAAAGACAAGATGGCGCTTCAGCGTTTGAAAGAAGCGGCTGAAAAAGCGAAGATCGAACTGTCTTCTGCTAACCAGACAGAGATCAACCAGCCGTTCATTTCGATGGACCCAAAAGGTGGCCAGCCTCTTCACATGGTGATGAAGCTGACGCGCGCTAAACTGGAAAGCCTTGTTGTTGATTTGATCAAAGCATCTATCAAGCCTTGCCAAGCAGCGCTGAAAGATGCGGGCCTAAAGACAACCGACATCGACGAAATCGTCCTCGTCGGCGGCATGACACGTATGCCACGCGTTGTTGAAGAAGTGTCCAAGTTCTTCGGCAAAGAACCACATAAGGGTGTAAACCCTGACGAGGTTGTTGCGATGGGCGCGGCCATTCAGGCTGGTGTTCTTCAGGGCGATGTCAAAGATGTTGTTCTTTTGGACGTTACGCCTTTGTCCCTCGGCATCGAAACGCTAGGTGGCGTGTTCACACGCTTGATCGACCGCAACACAACGATCCCAACAAAGAAGTCTCAAATCTTCTCCACAGCAGAAGACAGCCAAAGCGCAGTGACGATCCGTGTTTTCCAAGGCGAACGTGAAATGGCGGGCGACAACAAGATGCTTGGTCAGTTCAACCTAGAAAACATCCCACCCGCACCACGCGGTCTGCCACAGATCGAAGTCACCTTCGACATCGACGCAAACGGTATCGTAGCCGTTGGTGCGATGGATAAAGGCACAGGCAAAGAGCAGAAGATCACGATCCAAGCTTCTGGTGGTTTGTCCGATGCCGACATCGATAAGATGGTTAAGGACGCTGAAGAGAACGCAGATTCTGATAAAGAGCGCCGCGAATTGATCGAAGCCAAAAACCAAGCCGAAAGCTTGATTCACTCGACCGAAAAATCTGTGGAAGAGCACGGCGACAAGGTTGATCCGTCTACTGTTGAAGCAATCGAGCTGGCGATAGCCGCACTTAAGGACGAGCTGGAAACAGACAATGCCGACAAGATTAAGTCCGGTATCCAGAACGTCACAGAGGTCGCTATGCGTCTTGGCGAAGCGATCTACAAGGCAAGCCAAGATGGCGAAGGCGACGACGAGCCTATGGCAGCCGACGAGAGCCCTGAGGATGACGACATCGTAGATGCCGATTTCGAAGACCTGAACAACGACGACAAAAAACGCGGGTAAGACGCGCTGATAGCGTGATCGCACCCTAAAGGGCCGGCCTGTTTACCGGGTCGGCCCAATGCGTTTCCTCAAAGGGGGAGTGTTATGTCAAAACGAGACTATTATGACGTTCTAGGTATCTCAAAAGGCGCAAGCGCCGATGAGATCAAAAAGGGCTATCGCACTAAAGCAAAAGAACTGCACCCTGACCGCAATTCGGATAATCCGAAGGCCGAGGATCAGTTCAAAGAGGCGAATGAAGCCCACGAAATCCTAAAAGATCCCGAAAAAAAGGCTGCCTATGACCGCTATGGCCATGCAGCCTTTGAAGGCGGCATGGGCGGCGGCGGACGGCCGGGTGGCGGCGGTCAGGGCGATTTTAGCTCTGCCTTCTCTGACGTGTTCGACGATCTGTTTGGCGATTTTATGGGCGGTCAACGTGGCGGTGGTGGCGGTCGAAACCGTGCTGCGCGCGGTTCTGATCTGCGGTTCAATCTACGTGTTTCTCTTGAAGATGCGTTCAGTGGTTTGCAAAAGACCATTAACGTCCCAACCGCTGTTAACTGTTCCAGCTGTGAAGGCACTGGTGCAGATGATGGTGCTGAACCAACGGGCTGTCCAACATGCTCGGGTATGGGTAAAGTACGCGCACAGCAGGGTTTCTTCACTGTTGAACGCACGTGCCCTACCTGTTCAGGCATGGGTCAAATCATCAAGAACCCTTGTAGTTCTTGTGCTGGACAAGGCCGCGTTGAAAAAGAACGTGCGCTTAGTGTGAACATTCCAGCAGGCGTTGAAACTGGCACACGCATTCGTCTTAGCGGTGAAGGCGAAGCAGGCATGCGCGGTGGCCCATCTGGTGACCTCTACATCTTTATCGAGGTGGCTAAACACAAGCTGTTCGAACGCGAAGGCGCGAACCTATTCTGCAACGTTCCTGTCTCAATGTCCTCAGCCGCGCTTGGTGGCGACATCGAAGTTCCAACGATTGATGGTGGCCGTAGCCGTGTGAAGATCCCCGCAGGTAGCCAATCTGGCCGCCAAATGCGTCTTCGCGCCAAAGGCATGCCAGCACTTCGTGGCGCAGGCACAGGTGATATGTTCATCGAACTTGCCGTTGAAACACCCGTTAATTTGACAAGCCGTCAAAAAGAACTGCTGATGGAATTTGAAGACCTCTCTGAGGACAACAATCCCGAAAGTAAAAGCTTCTTTTCCTCCGTGAAATCCTTCTGGGATGGCATGAAAGGTTAAGGCGCCTAGCATTGAAAATTTATGCCCGGCCAGTATTCATCTGAGCCGGGCATTTTTAATTTTAACATAAAATTTATCGAATCGGCTGATCAAGGTAAGTATGAGCATTCAACAAACCCACTTCACCGACACACCCGCCCCGCACTTTGATCACCGCAAGGCGGACAAAACCTCTCGCCGACGGCTTGGGCTATACGAAACCCAGAAGCGTGACAGGCACATGGGCCTGCGCGCGCGTTTTCAAAATCATGGGGCGGATCACCTAAGCGACGCTGAGATGCTTGAGTTGATGTTGCTACATTCATCCCCGCGCAAAGACACACAGCCGCTTGCCAAAAAGGTCCTCGCTGAATTCGGTGTTCTTGCTAGCATACTTGCCGCTGATAATGCACGTCTAGAGGCGATCATCGGGGTTGTCGCCGCACAAGATCTAAAGCTGGTTTACAGTGCCTCAAAACGTCTCGCGAAGGCACGTATCACACATCGCCCCCTCATCTCTAGCTGGGACGCTGTACTGAACTACTGCCGCACCACGTTGGCCCATAAAGAGACTGAAGAATTTCACGTGCTCTTCTTAGATCGACGGAACATGCTGATTGCTGATGAAGTCATGGGTGTGGGCACGGTCGATCACGTTCCAGTCTATCCCCGTGAAGTTCTGAAACGCGCCTTAGAGTTAAACGCATGCGCCTTCATCCTCCCTTCTGGCGATCCAGCGCCGTCAGAAAGCGATATTGAAATGACCCAATTAATCAAACAGGCCGCAGACAGCCTATCCATCACACTTCACGATCACCTGATAATCGGCGCGTCTGGGGAAACAAGTTTCGTCAGCAAAGGATTGCTTTAACGCACCCACACCTCAACACGGCGATTGACTTGACGACCCCACGCACTGCCGTCGCATGCCATTGGTAGCGTTTCTCCAAACGCATCCACCGAGATATTCAGGTCGTCTAAATCGACGGTTTCCGCTGCCTTTTTAACAGCCGCTAAAACAGCACGCGCGCGTTGCATCGCAATGCGCTTGTTCCCATCAGCCGGACCTTGGCCGTCACTAAAGCCTACGAATTTAAGAGAGCGTTCATCATAGACGCCCGTTTCAATTGCACGAGCAAGTTGTTGAACGTTGGACAACGATTGGGCATCCAAAGTGCTAGAGCCTGCGCGAAAACGAAACGACGTGCTCAAGCGCTTCATCGCGGAAAGGGTTTGCACCAAACGTTTTACTTCGCTCAAATTAATTTCTGTCCCGATCAGAGAAATCGCATTGGCAAAACGATCGCCTTGTTCGTTGATCGACAACTCTTCGGGCGCTTGATCTACAAATCCAGCACGACGGATAACGATTTGTGCGGTCGGTGAACGTGTAAACGTTAAAAACTCACGGGCCAGTTTCGGCAAACGACGTGCAGGGATATAAAGAAACATGGGCGCGGTCAGAGGGTAATCTTCCGTTTTTATGGTCACGCGCCCCGCACGCAAAGAAAAACCACACGTTCCAGTCAGCACCAAAATATCCGCGTTCCCTGTTTCCGAATAGCTAGAAATACCAATAGCAAAAGGGTCATTTGTAACCGCCAACGTAAGTGCCTTGTTAGTAGCATGGCGCACGACGTTACTGTCTAGAACCAGACCAGCAGGCGCCATCAATCGATCTTGGGCCGCTTGTGAAAGACCTGACTTGGGATCGCGCAAATGAATGGAAATCGGTGCATCAGGCCCACCAAGTTGCTGCCAATTCGTAACCCTTCCTGCAAACACACGCGCCAGAACTGCAGGCGAGATAGCGTCAACAGGATTACCCGGCGCTGTAATCGGGACCATCGCATCCAAACCTAAAACACGGCTACGATTAGGTCCGCGCAGATCGCCTAGGCCTGCTTCATTCGCACGCCTGTTTTCTGTCAGGCGAATTTCACGCAAGGACATGACGATATCAGCTTCATCCGCCAGTAAATCGGCAAAGCCTTCGTCCGTATTCGTGACACGAAAGCTGAACTTACCTAAAAGCGCATCGTCCGCTTTGTTGCGCAAGCTATATGTAAAACGCGTGGCATCAGTGCGTTCACGGACAGCGCGATACCCTTTTCTAAGTGCAAATCCTTCGATCAACGCAGGCATCAGCACTTCACCAATTGTGGCGGATCCAGAGACTGAAAGTTCTGCGACGTAGTTCTGCAGATCCGGACAAGCAGGTCCTTCGCAATTCACGCCAGATCCATCCACCGTGAGTTCACCGTAAACAGTCTCAAGCCGATAGAAATCGCCATCGAAGCCTAGGAGCGTTCCATTTACTTCAACAGAGCCATCAGGTGACTTCAGCGTCACGTCTTGCGCCGCAACGGTGGCCGTCATCAGCAAAATGAAAAATGCGGCGAGTTTCGCCGCATGTTGTATCATCATTGGTTCAAAGTCCCAGTTGACGCGCGCCTAGTTGCTCGCGACTTTTAGGTCTTGTAGCAGGTTTTGCAACACCAGAAAATCACCAACCGCGCTGCAAGCGGGGATTGGCAGCGACAGGTCTTGCACTTTCATCGGACTGCCCATGCGGACTTCTAATGTTTGCGCTTCGACACGCAGACCGCAATTTACAATTTGCAATTGTCACCTCTGCATCAACAGAAACAACTACATCGCCCTGCATTTTGGATGCGCTGGTCGGGAATGTGTAGACTTCAGCAACAAGGGCTTCGCCCTGTTTTGCGTCACCCAAAGATGTGATAGATCCGCCGACTCCGTTGGCTGCGTCTTCAATCTTGCGTCCAGATTCTGCGCTCACATGGCCCGCATCGCTAAATTCAGCACCAAATTCGAACGCGTTGATGTGCAAATTACTTTTAGCTTTTGACTGAACGACCATACGGTCAAAGGACGCAAGCGTTAGGACCTTAGCGTTCGCCAAAGCGCCCTCACCATTCGCAAACGCGACGATGAACACAGCGTTTTCTGACAGTGCTGGAATAGACAGGTTCAAGTTACCGTCGCGGTCAGTCGCATCCGTGAACATCATTCCGTTGTGGTGGAATGTTACACGTTCATTAGGATAACAATTCGTGGACAACGAAATCTCCACCATTGCAGCGGCGATTGGCGTAGCGCTCAAATTTGTTTCGCAAAGAGATTTCGGCGCAGACGGATCGGCTTTCTTAATCTCAGGGAGCAGAATTTCCTCAAGCGCAGCGGTCTTTACGACCGGCGCAATAGCTTCTTCTTTTAGCATGGCCGTTGCGTCAGAAATAATCTTGTCTGTGGCCAGTATTTCTTTTTTTGCTGTCATATCAGCAGTATCAGCAACCGCCGAAGTCAACGTAATATCGGTAACCTGCAAAGGCTGTTCAGCAGTTCCGGAGATATCTGGCACTTCCGCAACGCCAGCATACCGCGCTTGTGCCGACTCGCCATTTTGCATGACAAATCCAATTGCGCCAGCTGTCGCCAAAACGCCGCCAGCCATTACGATCCGTTTGATATCCACGATTCTGCCCTCCGAGGGTTTGTCTGTTCGGAGGTACTCTTCGCGCCCAAACGGGGCGAGAATGGGACGGTGGTGTGGACTCTTTCAGACCGCCATCCCAATTCTGCCTTGTTTGCGTTTATGTCAAGCTGCCGTGGCAGTGCTTGAACTTCTTGCCAGATCCACAGGGGCAGGGATCATTGCGACCCGGATTTCCCCACGTGGAACTGTCTGTTTCATCAAAGCCAGTTAACTCAGGTTCAGGCGACTGCGATACTTCTGCGGACGCTTCGCGGCCTGCATCTTGTGCCAAGGCTTGCTGTGCTTGCATCTGCGCAACCATTTCCGCCTGCTCTTCTTCCGTCATTGGACGAACCTGACCCAGCTTTTGCGTCACCTCAGTGCGCAAGCTATCAAGCATCGCTTCGAACAGCTGGAAGCTTTCGTTCTTATATTCATTCAGCGGATCACGTTGCGCATAACCACGAAAACCCACGACCGAGCGCAAGTGCTCAAGCGTCACAAGATGCTCGCGCCACTTACCGTCAATCGTTTGCAGCAACATCTGCTTTTCAATCTGGCGCATGTTGTCTGGACCGAATGCAGCAACCTTTTGTGCCATCGATCCGTCTGCTGCTTTCTCAAGCCGCTCACGGATCACTTCATCGTCGGCACCCTCTTCAACGCCCCAATCTTGCACAGGCACATCAATGTTGATCGCCTCAGCAATAGCAACATGCAAACCTCCCATGTCCCATTGATCAGCGTAGGTTTTTGGCGGCATGTACTGGTCGATCAAATCTTCGATCACTTGATAGCGCATATCTTGCGTGATCTCAGAAAGGTCTGATGCTTCCATAATTTCACGGCGCTGTCCAAAGATCACTTTACGCTGATCGTTCATCACATCGTCGAACTTCAAAAGCTGCTTACGAATGTCAAAGTTACGGCCCTCAACCTTCGCTTGCGCGCGCTCAAGTGATTTGTTGACCCAAGGATGCACAATCGCTTCGCCCTCTTTCATGCCCATAGACGACAGAACTTTGTCTAAACGCTCGGACCCGAAGATGCGCATGAGATCGTCATCAAGGGACAGGAAGAACGATGAACGCCCTGGATCACCCTGACGGCCCGCACGTCCGCGAAGCTGGTTATCGATCCGGCGGCTTTCATGGCGCTCGGTCGCGAGAATATAAAGACCGCCCGCCTCCAGCACCTTTTTGCGCCAAACCTGATGCTCTTCCTCAATGCGCGCACGCACCTTTTCTGGATCGGCTTCTGGATCAGCGTTAATCGCCTCCATCACCTTCAGATCGAGGTTTCCACCAAGCTGAATATCTGTACCACGACCCGCCATGTTCGTCGCAATCGTGATCGCACCAAGCTTACCGGCATCGCCAACAATCTGCGCTTCTTGCTCGTGCTGGCGTGCGTTCAAAACATTGTGCGGAAGGCCCGCGCTGGTCAAAAGTTCGGATAAGAATTCAGACTTTTCAATCGACGTCGTACCAACAAGACAGGGCTGACCCAACTCATGTGACTTCTTAATCTCAACAACGATTTCGTCGTATTTCTCTTTTGCTGTACGGAACACTTGGTCGTGCTCATCGACACGCGCAATCGGACGGTTCGTTGGAACCTCAACAACACCCAAGCCATAGATTTCAGCAAATTCTTCCGCTTCGGTCATGGCCGTACCTGTCATACCAGACAAGCGGTTATACAGACGGAAATAGTTCTGGAAAGTGACCGACGCGAGCGTGACGTTTTCTGGCTGAATGTTGCAGCCTTCCTTCGCTTCAATCGCTTGGTGCAAACCATCCGACAAACGACGCCCCGACATCATACGGCCCGTGAATTCGTCGATCAGAACGACTTCATTATCGCGGACGATGTAATCTTTGTCTTTTGTGAACAGCTTGTGCGCGCGCAAACCTTGGTTCACGTGGTGAACAAGCGTCGTGCTTTCGGGATCATAAAGCGTCGCGCCTTCTTCCAGCAGACCCCTTTCAAAAAGCAGGTTCTCTAGGAACTCATTGCCCTCTTCCGTGTAGGATACGTTACGCGTTTTTTCATCCAGTTCGAAGTGCTCATCCGTCAATTCAGGGATGATCAGGTCCATCGCCATATACAGCTCTGAACGGTCCGCAGCAGGGCCAGAAATAATCAAAGGCGTCCGTGCTTCGTCGATGAGGATTGAATCAACCTCGTCCACAATCGCAAAGTTATGATCGCGCTGGAACATCTGGCTTAGCTCAGACTTCATGTTGTCGCGCAGATAGTCAAAGCCCAGCTCGTTGTTTGTGGCGTATGTCACGTCACAGGCATAGGCCGCTTTCTTTTCGTCGTCAGGCTGGTTCGGGAAAATAACACCCGTGGTCAGACCCAAAGCGCCGAACACTTTACTCATCCACTCAGAGTCACGTTTGGCAAGGTAGTCGTTCACGGTCACAACGTGAACGCCTTTTCCTGTCAAAGCGTTCAAATATGCAGGCAACGTCGCAACAAGGGTTTTACCCTCGCCCGTTTTCATTTCTGAAATGTTACCCTGATGTAGGAAAATGCCGCCCATCAACTGCGTATCAAACGCTCGCAGACCCAGCGCACGGCGCGCACCTTCGCGACAGTTTGCAAAGGCTTCTGACAATATATCGTCAAGGCTTTCGCCGCCAATCGCGCGCTCTTTCAGCTCTGCAGTCTTTTGGATCAGACCCTCGTCGCTGAGTTTTTCAAACTCGGTCTCCAGCGCATTGATCTTATCTACGATCGGGCGCGTGGCCTTCACTTTACGATCATTCGGCGTTCCGAAGATCTTTTTGGTGATTTTTCCAAGTCCTAGCATCTGCGCTCATCCATTCTTGACGTCTTTGTGCTCATGCTCTGCTTGCTCGCCCTGCACGCAACCCATAGATAAGAGGGTGAAAGACGGCTCGAACCGAAGCCTGAATTTGATGTAAGGGTCGGATATGCCAGTGTCAACGCCGCGCAATAAAGCGGTCCAAAACAAGGAATAAACTATGTTAAAACGCACTCAATTTTTGGCCACAGTCGCCTTTGCAGCGACACTTGCAATGCCTTCTTATGCAGAAACGGGTGCAGATGCCGTTGTTGCGACAGTGAATGGCATTGATATCACGATGGGTCACATGATCGTGGTCCGCTCTGGCCTGCCCGATCAATACCGCGATTTACCTGACGAGGTGCTGTTTAAGGGCATCTTGGATCAAATTATTCAACAGACCGTTTTGGCCCAAGCAGCCGGTGATCGTATTCCCGGACGCGTTCGCCTAGCACTAGAAAACGAACAACGCTCGCTGATGGCAGCCGAACATATGGACAGCGTTCTGGCCGATGCCGTTACGCGCGCTTCAGTCAAAGCTGCATACGAAGCGAAATACGCGAACGCTGCGCCAGAAAAAGAATTTGATGCGTCACACATTTTGGTCGAAACCGAAGAAGAAGCCAAAGCACTTGTTGCGACCCTTGAGGGTGGCGCTGATTTTGCAGATCTCGCAAAAGAAAAGTCCACTGGTCCATCTGGCCCGCGTGGCGGCGCGCTGGGTTGGTTTGGCAAAGGCCAGATGGTGCCCGAATTTGAAAAGGCGGTTGCAAGAATGGATGACGGAGCGATTTCGGCACCTATCAAAACGCAATTCGGTTGGCATGTTATCAAATTAAACGCGTCCCGGTCCATGGATGCCCCTGAAATGGAAGATGTTCGCGAAGAACTTGAACAGGAAGTGCGCATGCAGATCGTTGATAAATATATTTCGGAACTGACCAATAGCGCTACCATTTCAAGAGCACCGGCTGCGGATATCGACGTTTCCCAGCTCAAAGACATCTCACTATTGGAGAAATAATTCATGGCAGACACGCCGCAACGTTCCCCGCTCGCGCCAGAGCATTTTCCGTCCTTGCCGCTGATCCGCGGCGTGTCTTTTGCCTCCGTGCAAGCAGGTGTGCGCTATTCTGGGCGGACCGATGTTATGCTTGCGCAATTGTGCGCTGGCAGTGTTGTGGCGGGTGCTTTTACCAAGTCCTCAACACGTGCAGCCTCTGTTCTGGATTGTCAGGCCAAAATTGGCAGCGACAGTGACGCGGGCGCCGCAATTATCGCGAATTCCGGCAATGCGAACGCATTCACTGGGAAGAACGGGATTGAAGCCACGCGCGCAGTAACTGGTGCGGTTGCTACGTCGCTTGGCATACCAGAAACACGGGTCTTTTCATCCTCGACTGGCGTGATAGGCGAACCTTTGGCCCATGCCAAAATCACAGCAAAGATTGATGAATTAAAGGGTGCTTTAAGCGAAAGCTCTATCCAACACGCTGCCGAAGCGATCCGCACAACAGATACCTTTGCCAAAGGGTCGGGTGCACAGATCGATGTGAACGGGACGTCTGTTTCCATCGCAGGTATCGCCAAAGGGTCTGGCATGATTGCCCCTGATATGGCGACGATGTTGGTCTACATCTTCACAGACGCCAAGATCAAGCGTGCCGAATTGCAGGCGATGGTGTCTGAACTAAACGAAGTCACATTCAACTCGATCACCGTCGATAGCGATACGTCCACTTCAGATTCCCTCCTTGTCGCTGCAACTGGAACCAGCGGTGTTGATGTCACGGGTAGCGCAGATTTCCGCGACGCTCTGCATAGCGTCATGAAGGACCTTGCGCTCCAAGTTGTCCGAGACGGTGAAGGCGCGACCAAACTGGTCGAAATTCAAATCACGGGTGCTGCTAACAGCAAAGACGCACGTGTGCATGGCTTGGCAATCGCGAACTCACCCCTCGTAAAAACCGCGATTGCGGGCGAAGATCCCAACTGGGGCCGTGTCGTTATGGCGATCGGTAAATCTGGTGCGGCTGCGGACCGTGATCTGCTTAGCATCTCATTCGGCGACGTACTGGTTGCCGAAAACGGCTGGGTCAGCCCTGATTACAAAGAAGGTGACGGCGCGAGCTACATGAAAAACGACCACCTTGTTATCGCTGTCGATTTGGGGCTGAGCGACGGCAAAAGTACCGTTTGGACCTGCGATCTAACGCATGGCTACATCACGATTAACGCAGACTACCGTTCATGAAAACTGTTCTGGTTTCAGCTGTCGCTTTAATCGATGTAGAGGGCCGCGTTCTTTTAGGGCAACGCCCAGAGGGCAAATCAATGGCAGGCTTGTGGGAATTTCCAGGTGGCAAAGTCGAAGCGGGCGAAACACCCGAGGTCGCTTTGGTTCGCGAACTGCAAGAAGAGCTGGGAATCGATACATGGGAAAGCTGCCTTGCCCCTTTGACGTTCGCCAGTCATAGCTACGACAGCTTTCACCTTCTCATGCCGCTCTTTGCATGCCGCAAGTGGGATGGAATTCCTCAATCCCGAGAGAATCAGGCGTTAAAGTGGGTAAAGGCGCAGGATTTGAGCAAGTACCCGATGCCAGCGGCAGACATCCCCCTGATCCCAATACTAAGAGATTGGCTGTAGGGAGAATTAAAGAAACAAAACGTCAAATATGACTAAATTATTATAGATATTTTAACGAAATACTGACAAGCTGACTTTATTAATTGCATGCATCGGCCCAAAGGTCGATTTCTTGGGGGAGAAACTCATGCTTCGTACAATCATCATGGGGACCTGTGTTCAGGTCCAAGGCACTTTTGTTCGCGCTCTTAGTGACGGGCGCATTGTCGTATCAGTTGGGAATCAGCATTTTGCTGGTAAGCCCATCACGGCCGCCGCCTGATTTATCCGCGCCTTTTGCGCAGCTTAAATTTGCTTCCAAAGCATAAAGAAGGGGCCCAAGCTTTTGCTAAGGCCCCTTTTTCTATGTTGTGTCGTTTTATGATTACTCGAGATTACGCTCAACTGATTCGCGCTCAAAGATCTCGATCACGTCGTCTGCACGAACGTCATCGTAGTTCTCAAACGCCATGCCACATTCCTGACCGGACTGAACTTCGGCAACTTCATCCTTGAAACGCTTGAGCGTCTTAAGAGTACCTTCGTGGATAACCACGTTATCACGCAGCAAACGCACACCCGCAGAACGACGTGCAACGCCTTCTGTGACCAAGCAACCCGCGACTTTACCGATACCAGTAACCTTGAACACCTCTTTGATGTTCGCATAACCGATAAAGTTCTCGCGAATTTCCGCGCTCAACAGACCAGAGGCCGCTGCTTTCACATCATCAACCAGATCGTAGATGATCGAATAGTAACGAATTTCGACACCTTTCTGATTTGCTGTGTTACGCGCTGTCGCATTCGCACGAACGTTAAAGCCCATGATTGGTGCACCGGATGCTTCCGCCAGACCGATATCACTTTCCGTAATCGCGCCAACACCAGAGTGTAGAACACGAACACGGACTTCATCGTTACCGATTTTCGCCATTGCCTGAACAATCGCTTCAGCAGACCCTTGAACGTCCGCTTTCACGAGGATTGGCATTTCTGTCAGCGTTTCGTCAGCCTTGGCATTCGCCATCAACTGCTCAAGCGTTGTCGCAGCACCGGCCGCAGCACGTTTGTCTTTTGCAGCTTTCTCACGATACTCAGCGATTTCACGCGCCTGTGCATCGGTTTCAACCACGTTCAAAACGTCGCCCGCTTCTGGTGTGCCGTTCAGGCCAAGAACCTCAACAGGAACCGATGGACCCGCTTCTTTAACACGCTCGCCGTGATCGTTGATCAGCGCACGAACCTTACCGTACTGCTCACCCACAACGAAGATATCACCAACACGAAGCGTACCGTTCTGGATCAGAACCGTCGCAACAGGACCGCGACCAACATCTAGCTGAGCCTCGATAACCGCGCCTTGTGCAGCGCGATCAGGGTTGGCTTTCAGTTCCAGAATTTCTGACTGAAGCGCAATGGCTTCAAGCAAAGTATCCAGACCTTGACCCGTAATCGCGGAAACTTCGACGTCTTGGACTTCACCAGACATCTTTTCAACAATCACTTCGTGCTGAAGCAAATCAGTACGAACCTTATCGATGTTTGCACCCGGCTTATCGACCTTGTTGATCGCAACGATCATCGGAACGCCTGCCGCTTTCGCATGGGCGATCGCTTCGATCGTTTGTGGCATCACAGCGTCATCCGCCGCAACAACCAGAACAACAATGTCTGTCACCTGAGCACCGCGTGAACGCATCGACGTAAACGCCGCGTGACCCGGTGTATCGAGGAAGCTGAGAATAGCTCCCGTATCCGTTGTCACCTGATACGCACCAATGTGCTGCGTAATGCCGCCAGCTTCGCCAGCAACCACTTTCGCGTTGCGGATCGCATCCAGCAAAGATGTCTTGCCGTGGTCAACGTGGCCCATGATCGTGATGATTGGTGGGCGGGACACAAGGTCCTTTTCGTCGTCAACGATTTCAGCAATCACATCTTCGACGTCCGCATCAGAAACACGAACAACCTTGTGGCCGAACTCTTCGATGATCAGCTCGGCAGTGTCGGCATCAATCGTTTCGTTCTGCGTGACCATCATGCCGTTGTTCATCAAAGACTTCACAACCGCGCCTGTCTTTTCAGCCATACGTGCGGCCAATTCCGACACAACAATCGCTGGCGGCAGCTGAACGTCGCGCACAATCTTTTCGCGCTCGACCGTGCCACCCATCGCCTTTTGACGTGCGCGCTCTTGCTTACGCTTCATCGCAGCCATGGATTTGTGACGACCGTCACCACCCGTCAGCGCTTGGTTCAATGTCAGCTTGCCTGCACGGCGACCATCGTTCGCGCCACCTTTGCCGCGGTTATCACGTTGCTCGCGATCCGCTTTACGCGGGGTGGCAGCTGGCGCTGGTTTGTTTGGCGCAGCGCGCGACGCAGGCGCAGGTTTG
>NZ_JABBAM010000086.1:16847-20436 GCF_018607965.1 Planktotalea sp. | reverse complement strand
TGAGGATTGAGGATTGAGGATTGAGGATTGAGGATTGAGGATTGGATCCTGAGTTAAAGAAACAATGCAACGATACTTATTGGGTCTTCCAGGACATTGCTTCAAAGCATCCCATTCCAGAAATAGCGATCGTTGAATTTCAAATGATTCCGCGGGCCGTAACAGCTAACTAGGATCAGTTTTCTATAGTCTTGCAGATTCTAGGGTTTTCGATCAATCGGATTTCAGAGGGCGGTGACAGTAGTTTAGAAATTCGAACAAAACCTGTCACACTAAGTGCAGAGGTTATTTGGGAGTACGAGCAGCAGCTTACCCTATTAGCAAGGGAACACGGCTTCGAACCGGATGGCTGGGGTTTCAATGGCGTTCCAAGCGCAGACGGCTATCCTAAGGTTTAAGCCATCTCACTAAGTCATATGAGACGACAATACCAACCGTGCGTTCTTTAAGCCGCCAGCCCCTTGGAACCCATCCCCAAAAACTTAACACGACGCGCTTGGACCAACGCCTTGGCGTCCATGCCGTTCAATTCACCAAGCATTTTTTCAATCGCGTTGCTCACGCTGTCCATCGCGCTCAGACGATCACGGTGCGCGCCACCTAAAGGTTCGTCAACAATGCGATCCACGACGCCCAGCTTCTGCAAATCTTGCGCGGTGAGACGCAATGCTTCGGCCGCTTCACGCATTTTCTCGGCATCTTTCCATAGGATTGATGCGCAGCCTTCGGGGGAAATCACGGAGTAGACTGAGTGTTCCAGCATCGCCAATTTGTTAGCCGTCGCAAACGCCACCGCGCCGCCAGAACCACCTTCACCAATGATCACGCTGACCAAAGGCACGCCGATCTGGAGGCACATTTCTGTGGAGCGCGCGATGGCTTCGGATTGACCGCGCTCTTCCGCGCCTTTGCCGGGGTATGCACCGGGGGTGTCGACCAAAGTAATCACAGGCAGGTTAAAGCGGCTCGCCATTTCCATCAAACGGATCGCTTTGCGATACCCCTCAGGACGCGCCATGCCAAAGTTACGCTCAATCCGCGTCGCGGTATCGCTACCTTTGTCTTGGCCAATAACCATGACGGGGCGATCTTTGAAGCGTGCAAGGCCGCCCATAACCGCGTGATCATCAGAAAAGCCGCGATCGCCAGCAAGGGGCGTGTAGCCTGTGAAAATATTCTCGATGTAGTCACTGCAATGGGGACGTTCTGGGTGGCGCGCAACTTGGCATTTGCGCCAAGGGGTTAGATCACCATAAAGATTCACCAGCATATCAGCGGCTTTTTGATCAAGGGCGGCGGCTTCGTCTTCAACATCGGTTTCCTCGTTGGCACGCGCCATAGCGCGCAGCTCTTCAGCTTTGCCTTCAATTTCAGCGAGGGGTTTTTCGAAATCGAGATAGTTCATTGCGCGCTCACATAACTAGAAACTTACCGTCTATATGGCGCGCCACAGCCCCAGATGCAATGCTAGGCCACGCCCATCACACCAGGATACAACGATGCCACTAGCAAAAGCGCCATGGTCCAGTTGAATGCGCGCAGACGCGCGCGGCTGGTCAGGAAACGCACCATTTGTTGTCCCAGAACCGTCCACAACGAAACACTCGGCAAATTCACGATGCCGAAGATCAACGCGACAAGCAGGACCGCTGCAGAGCTTTGATCCGCTGTGTAGGCAGAGATCGAAGTAAGCGCCATAGTCCAAGCTTTGGGGTTCACCCACTGGAACAACGCAGCCTGAATGAATGTAAAAGGGGTACTTTCGCTGGTGACTTTGCTCTTGGGGGCTGCAGCGTTTGCGATTTTCCATGCCAGCCAAAGCAGGTAAAGCACGCTGACGACTTTTAAAATCAGGTGCAGGATCGGGTAGATTTCGAAAACCTGTACCAATCCAGCGCCGACCAGAATGATCATCACTGAAAACCCAATGCTGACCCCTGACATATGCGGGATTGTTTTGCGGAACCCAAAGTTCGCGCCAGACGCCATCAGCATTAGGTTGTTCGGTCCCGGCGTGATCGAGGACACAAATGCGAAAAGGACAAGCGCTAAGAGAAGGTCATAGGTCATGCCCTATCGCTACTTTAGAATTTCGCGCGCGCAAACCGTTTTATTGTACCAACCATTTTGCTTGTGCGCTCAGTGGCCCTCGGAAAGCCCAACCACGATAGGCAACTTTTTCGGTCAACGTGACCTCTTTGAAGCGCGCGAAAAACATCGGTAACGCAACCTCTGCGATCATACAGCGCGACGCCCACGCGCCCGCACAAAAATGTGGGCCTGCTCCAAAAGAGATGGCTTTGGTTGTGTCGCGTGTGACATCAAATTTTTCGGAATTCTCAAAGATGTCTTCATCTCGGTTACCTGAACCGAACATCAAAAACGCCCGATCGTCGGTTTCGAATGTGACGGCGTTGAGCGTGTAGCGCTGCGCGATGCGGCGCGGGGACATGCCGATGGGTGACATCCAGCGTGCGTATTCCTCAAACACGGCCAGCCAAGTGACGTCACCCTTCATCGCCATTTCCAATTGTTCGGGGTGATCCAGTAGCGTCGCAATTGTGCCTGCAATCGCATCAAGGGGTTCGTTTTGTCCGCCTGAGATCGCGAGTTTGATATTTGCGCGAATTTGATCGAGGGGCATGCCTGCTTTCATCGACACAGACAGCAACGACATATCTGGCGCGGCCCTTAGCACTGGGATTTGCGTGTCGATATGTGCATCGATTGAAGCGGTGCAATCGTGGCAGTTGGCCTCAACCGTTTTGTCGCCCGCGTGGTTGGCAATGCCATCGATCATGCCTTGGCTGACACGGTCCATCTCTGCAAAATGCATGTTGGTAAGGCCCGTGATCGCCTTTAGCGCTTCGGCGGAAACGGGCAACGCGTAGTCGCGAACAAGATCACCCTTACCCTGCATTGCAAGGCAATCCAGAATGTCAGTCGTTGCCGCCTCGAACTGGGATTTCCAAACATCGCGAACAGTGCGCGGGGACACGGTCGGAAAGATCGCTTTGCGTTCGGCCAAGTGGGGCGCGCCGTCTTTGCGCATCATGTTTTCACCCATGAGTGTCGTCATCAAACCACCGGGTTGCACGGAACTGAACACATCAATGCACTTTTCTTCACGAAAGATATCATTGCGTCTCGTCAACAAAGTCGCGTTAAATTCTGGTACGTAGGCGACAGGAAAATCACGGCGCATAACGGCAAGGTCAGGATAGGGGTCAACCCAAAATTTGGCGGGATCAATGTGATAAATCGGGGCGTTGGACATAAGACATGCTGCTACTTGGGCCGACCTTGGTCAAGCCATTGCTTTGGGCAGTTCTTCCGCCAGAAAATCAAACACTAACCGGATTTTGCGCGAGGTGTGCAATTCGCGGTGCGTGACCAACCAAGTTGGAAAACTGATCGGCGCGCTATCAGGCAAAAGCGTCACCAGTTCAGGCGAAGCACGCGCAACATCTGCCGACATCGGGGCGATCCCGAACCCTTGTTTCACCAATTCCCAAGCAACCAAACTATTGCCAGAAACAACTTTGAAATGGCTTTCGCTTAGCTCCAAACCTAGTTCACGCAAATGGCC
>NZ_JABBAM010000086.1:6429-16747 GCF_018607965.1 Planktotalea sp. | reverse complement strand
TTGGGGGCAATACTGCGCAATTTTTGCAAGATAGGGGGCAAGAGATAGGCAGCAAAAAGTTCGGATGCGGCAATGCGCACGAGCCCTTCAACCGCTTGGGATTGCCCAGAGGCAACCATAGAAATATGTCCGGCCGCGTCTGCCATCGCGCGCACGTGTTCGGCCAAATCAATGCCCGTCTGTGTGATCTTGAGCGAACGGCCTGCGCGTTCAAACAGCGTGACGCCTAGTTCTTCTTCAAGCGCCGTGATCTGGCGACCAATCGTAGGTTGGGTTTGTTGCAAAACAACAGCAGCCGCCGAGAGCGAGCCCGCCTCAACAACCACGAGAAATGCACGTGCATGATTCCAATCAAAGGATATTGCCTGCCAATTCATGCATTAATGCATAACACAAAGACGGATTTCGGCAATTCCATAGTGATGCATGCATGAATTATGAACGATACAAAGGAGAACACCATGCAAAGCCAAGCCAAATTCTGGGACAAGATCGCAGAGAAATACGCAAACGACGCGATCAGAGATATGGACGCCTACACATATACGCTGGAGTGCACGCGCAGTTATCTCAAGCCGCAGGACACGGTTTTGGAAATTGGATGCGGCACCGGATCGACCGCACTTTTGCTTGCGGAAAGTACCGCCACCTATCACGGCACCGATATTTCCAGCGCCACGATCGCGATTGCACGGCGCAAAGTTGCGGCAACAAGCCTGCCAAATTTGAGCTTTGAAAGGTACCCTACGCTTGAGGGGATCTTTGCACATGACAATCTTGATGCCATGCTCGCGCTGAACTTGTTGCACCTTGTGCCCGACGTTCCCGCCACGTTGACCGCAGCACATGGCGCGTTGAAAAGAGGTGGCTTGTTGATTACGAAAACACCGTGCTTGGCGTCGTCGAGTTTTAAGATCAAGCTGATGCTAAAGCTGATCCCACTCGCGCAATTCTTTGGTAAAGCTCCGTTTGTGCAAAGTTTTTCAGTAGCGGCTTATGACCAAATGATCGAAGCCGCGGGATTTGAAATTGTGGAAAGCGGCAATCATCCTGTCGACCCACCCGCACGCTACGTCGTAGCGCGTAAGATCTAGCGCAGGGATCTTGCAGCAGTGCGCAACAATGCCCAAGCATAGACTTTGTGAAATCCAAGCAGCGCGCGAAAGGTGAACCCCATTTTCGCGCGCCCTTGGTTGTCAAGCGACGTCGCCAAGATCGCGCTTCCGAAATACAAGCGGGTCTTCTCTGCCTCGTTTTCACGCATAAGCCATGTACGGATGGGACCTGTGCCAACAGCAAGCAAAAGTTGATTGGTATTGCGTTCCTCGACATGCTACACCGCAAGACTGCTAGATGTGCCATCCGCGAGATCAGCAATGTTCTGTGTCGTAGGCGGTTTGCCAATTGTGATGTTAAGAATTTTGCGTTTAAGGCGAAAAAGCCATGTGTCGAAGAAGGTTTTAACGAACTCCTCAAGTGTGATTTCGCGATCAATTGACGTTGTATAGCAGTCCGCAAAAGCATCCTCATAGGACAGGTATTTCCCAAGCAAGGCATCGTTGGGCAAGGCAATGGAGGTAACACGCGGCATGCTGCAAATTCCGATTCACTTGATTACATACGTTAGCGTATGTTGACGGATATCAACGCGTCAATCAAAACCACAAACCTGCGACATTCCATCCAAACGAAAAGCGCCGCTGGACATCAATCCAGCGGCGCTTTTGCATTTCTACGTATCACTCCAAAGGCAGCTTAGCCAAGAACGCGGCCCAGCGCCTGATCAACCGCATCTGTGATGTGATCAATATCATCCGCCGTTGCGATCAAAGCTGGTGAGAAGCAAAGCGTGTTGTTCTTGCCCGGAATTGAGCGGTTCGTTGCGCCGATGATAACGCCCTGTGCCATACAATCTGCAACAACCGCGCCAACCATCTTTTCATCTAGCGCCTCTTTGGTACCGCGATCCGAGACCAGTTCCGCACCGATGAACAGACCCTTGCCGCGCACATCGCCGATTGCGGCGTGCTTTTCAGCCAGCGCATGCAGGTTGTTCATCATGTGCTCACCCATGGCAAGGGTGTTTGCCATAAGGCTTTCGTCCTCAATGATGCGCATGTTCTCAAGCGCAGCTGCGGGGCCAGCCGTGCATCCACCAAACGTGGAAATGTCGCGGAAGTAGTTCAGCGGATCAGTCGAGTCGTCCTTGAACAAATCGAACACAGCTTCCGTCGTTACACAGCAAGAGATCGCTGCATAGCCAGAGGCAACGCCCTTCGCCATTGTGACAATGTCAGGCTTGATGCCGTAATTCTGATATCCGAACCACGTTCCCGTACGGCCAACGCCACAAACCACTTCGTCGATGTGCAGCAGGATGTCATACTTCTTACAGATTTCCTGAACGCGCTCCCAATACCCCTCGGGTGGCGTGATCACACCGCCACCGGCAGTCACTGGCTCAACGCAAAGTGCGCCGACTGTGTCAGCGCCTTCACGCAGAATAACTTCCTCGATCTGGTTTGCAGCCCACACGCCGTAACCTTCATCAGGTGCGCCCGCTTGCTCGTGCTTGCGGTATTCCATGCAGTGGGGAACGCGCACGAAACCGGGGGCGAAAGGGCCGTACTGCGCATTGCGCTCGTCCTGACCGCCTGCGGACATCGTCGCAAGTGTTGAACCGTGGTAGTCGCGATCACGGTACAGAATCTTGTGCTTCTTGCCGCCGTAACGCTTGTGCGCGATTTGACGGACAATCTTAAAGCCCTTCTCGTTCGCCTCAGAACCAGAGTTCGCATAATAAACGCGGCTCATACCTGGCATCTTGGTGATCAGCTTTTCAGCAAACATCGCACCCGGAATGGAACCCGTGGTGCCACCGAAGAAGTTCATCTTGACCAACTGATCCCGCACAGCATTCGCAATGCTTTCGCGGCCATAACCAACGTTAACGGTCCAAACACCACCAGAGACCGCATCCATATGTTCTTTGCCATTCTGGTCCCAGACCTTCATGCCTTTGCCTTCGATGATGATCTTCGGCTCTCCGGTTTCAAACCCTTTGTGCTGGATCAAATGGTGCCAAACATGCGCGCGGTCCGCGTCGACAATTTTGGAATAATCGTTGTCTTTAAAAGTACCGTCCATTTGCAATCACCCTCTATGTTGGAGAGCGGCCGTCTTTGCGGCGCGCTGAAATACCCCTTAAAGAGCGGGGTTTGATATGCTTAATTCATATAGAATGGGCCGAGTCTGATAGGGCCAGTTCATGCCATAACTTAAGTCCAAAAAACTGCCTTAAATTTAGATTATCTACGTAACTAAGAAGGTATCTTTATGGTTTCCAAGCAATATTTCTAGATTGTGAGTTGCTTGCGCGGGATAAACATGACTTCCTTAGCAACGGATACTGCAAAAACAGTTTGCAAGAATCCTTTAATCGCGTTGCCTTGAGCGGCGCAGGGCAACGCGCAAGCGTGGCTCCAAACGTATCGGCTAAAAAGTCGGACTTCGTATCTTCGGGTACACATTCGGGAGAAGACCAAATGACACTTAAAACAAAACTTATGAGCGCTGTTGCAGGCGTTGCAATGCTGTCTGGCGCGCAAGCCATGGCTGGCGGCCACAGCACACTGACAGTCGGCTATTTCCTTGAGTGGCCAATGCCATTCCAGTTCGCAAAAGCTGAAGGCATGTATGACGAAGCACTCGGCACAGAAGTGAAGTGGGTTTCCTTCGACACGGGCACAGCAATGTCTGCTGCAATGGCGTCTGGCGACGTTCAGTTGTCCGTATCCCAAGGCATCCCACCGTTCGTTGTTGCAACTTCTGCTGGTCAAGATCTTCAGGTTGTCGACGTTGCGGTTTCTTACTCTGACAATGACAACTGTGTTGTTGCCTCAGCACTTGAGATCGACAAAGACTCAGCAGCTGAATTGGCTGGCAAGAAAGTTGCAGTTCCACTCGGTACGGCGGCGCACTACGGTTTCTTGAAGCAGATGGGCCACTTTGGCGTTGACGTTGCAGGCCTTATAGTTGTGGACATGGCACCAGCAGAAGGCCAAGCGGCTTTGGCGCAGGGTTCTGTTGACATGGCTTGTGGTTGGGGCGGTGCGCTTAAACGTATGAAAGAAAGTGGCAACATTCTTTTGACTGGCGCAGAGAAGATGGAACTTGGCATCTTGGTATTTGACGCAACAACAGCGCCAACATCCTACGTTGCAGAAAATTCCGACATGGTTGCGAAGTTCTTGAAAGTCACAGCAGACGCAAACGCAATGTGGGCTGACGAAGCCATGCAATCCAAGATGCTTCCAGTGATCGCAAAAGACGCGGGTATGTCCGAAGCGGACGCGGCGTCCAGCCTATCCACATTCGTTTTCCCAACTGTAGAAGAGCAGTTGGGCAACGCATGGCTCGGTGGCACAGCGCAAGACTTCATGAAGGGTGTTGCAGACGTCTTCGTGAACGCGAAGTCCATCGACGCGGCGAAAGAGTCATATGCTGACAACGTAAACACAGGTCCACTTGAAGCAATCAAGTAAGCCTTGAACCTTATGCGAGGCGGGCACTTTTAACGAGGTGCCCGCCTTCATTTTACGAAAAATAGCTCGATACGAGAGCAGGGAAGGGTCAGATGTCTGAATTACTAATAGACAACATTTCGATGAGGTTTGAATTGCCCAATGGTGGCCATGTTCAAGCACTTCAAAATGTTTCGCTGGATATTAAATCCGGAGAACTGATGAGCGTGCTTGGCCCATCGGGCTGTGGCAAGACAACGTTGCTCAATATCGTCGCTGGTTTCCTTGCCCCGACTGAGGGCAATATTATTTTAAACGAAAAAAAGGTCGTTGGACCCAGTGCCGATCGCGGTATGGTCTTCCAACAAGGTGCCCTCTTTGAGTGGATGACAGTGCGTGAGAACGTGAGCTTTGGACCCGATATGGCGGGTATCAGCCGCGCCGAAAGCAAAGAGAAGGTCGAACATCTTCTTGAAGTCGTCGGTTTGGGCGATTTCAAAGAGAAAGCGATCTACGAGCTTTCCGGTGGTATGCAGCAGCGTGTGGCTTTGGCCCGTTGCCTTGCAAACGATCCCGACGTAATTTTGATGGACGAACCGCTTGGTGCGTTGGACGCTTTGACGCGCGAAAAGATGCAGGGCTTGGTTCTGGACCTATGGCGCGAGACGGGCAAGACGATCATTCTGATCACCCACTCTGTCGAAGAAGCATTGCTTTTGGGCGAACGTTTGTTGGTCATGGCCCCGCGCCCCGGTCGCGTTCACAAAGAGTACCGTTTGCCGTTCGCTGACCTTGGTGTTGGCAATGATCTGCGCGAAGTCAAAAAGCACAAAGATTACAACAGTACACGCGAGGAAATCCTCGAAATGATCTGGAGCATGGAAGAAGAAATCATGGGCCGCACGGAGGCATCATCATGAGTGGTCTTTTAGTTCTCGTACTCTATGTCACCGCGTTCTTTGGAAGCTATGCGATCCTGTCGCGGCTTCTTAAACGCTATTTCCAGCGCGATGGTTTCAATTCGCTTAAGACAGTTACGTTTGGCGACGAAAGCGCGGTAAAAGCCAACCGCATCGCGTCTGTCATCTCGATACTGACGGTTTTCTGGCTTTGGGTTGCGTTCACAAACTCTGTGATTCCACTGCCCAAGCTGCCCGGACCTTTCCAGGGTGATGTCAGCTTTACCTACACCGCAACGCTAGAAGATGGCACATCTGATGATGGCACGGTCACCGTGCGTGTGTATCGCGAAGACATTCAGCAAACGCTAGATAGCGAAGGTAACCCCGGCAAGGAACCAAGCGCTGTCGACGTAGAACCTGGTGACGGGTTTGCTAAGAACGATTCCATCACAGCTGCGCGCTACAGCTTTAAGGTTGTGAACGTTTGGAAGAACGATGACGTCTCTAAAAAGGACGGATCAAAAATTACTGCAATCAACGGCCAAGCCATCAAACCAGGTGAAAAAATCAAGATCCCCGAAGGTATGATTGGTCTTACGGACAAAGGCACACCAACCTTTGCCCCTGCGACGGGCCTACGGATGCAGCGTCTTTATTTGCCTGCACCAGAAGTTGTTATGCAGCGGTTCATTCGATTGAACAAAGAGGGCTACCAAGGCTTCACCCTTTGGGAGCACACCCGCTTTTCTTTGCAGCGTGTTCTGATCGGTTTCTTGTTGGGTTCCTTGATCGGTATTCCATTGGGCTACGCGATGGGTCTGACAAATTGGGCACGCGGATGGTTTGATCCAATCGTTGAATTCATGCGCCCTGTTCCGCCACTTGCATTGATCCCATTGATGATCATTTGGTTTGGCATTGGCGAAACGTCCAAAGTTATCCTGCTGTTCCTTGCAGCGCTTTGGATCATGATCATTGCAGCACGCTCTGGCGTGTCCGGTGTTGCGATTGCCAAGGTGCATGCGGCCTATTCGCTTGGTGCGTCCAAATGGCAAATCCTAACGAAGGTTATTGTTCCGAACTCGCTTCCTGAGATTTTCACAGGTGCGCGTGTAGCAATGGGTGTTTGTTGGGGTACGGTTGTTGCGGCTGAACTCGTTGCAGCCGAAGTTGGCCTTGGCAAGATGATCGTTGTCGCGTCCAAATTCCAGCTCACGGATATCGTTCTCGTAGGCATCATTTTGATCGGCATCATCGGCTTCTTAATTGATGTGGGTGTGCGCGCTTTGGAAACATGGCTGGTGCCTTGGAAGGGCAAAGTCTAAGCCTTCCAAACAGCAATCTGAATTATCGGGGGCGGAACTTAAAGTTCTGCCCCCGCTTTCTTTTCACCCCACATCAAACGCGCGCGCCCCAAGTCTTGCAAAAGGTTCAGGTGGCAGACGCTTTGGTGGGTCCAGCGCCAGCATATCATCTAGCATGTCAGACCTATGGTCCGTCGCCAACTCTGCCGCCATCATCCCCCCCAACGTGCCCTGCACCGTGCCAAGTCCATTTTGACAGCACGCACTGAACAAGCCTTCTTCAACTTCACCAGAGGCAGGCACGTTGTTCATCGACAAGCACAAATGCCCGCCCCACCGATGCTCCATTTCGATCCCTTCAAGTTGAGGGAAACGCGCTGCAAAGCTCTCATTATGGGTACGCCAAATGCCATTTAGCTTGGCATCGCTCACGCTCATCGATGGTTCATATGTAAAGCGATTTCGCACGATCAAACGATCCCCACCTGTGCCGCTGATGCGGCGAACAGTGCTGCCCAAAGGATCGGCTGGCGTTATCCCCCAATTGGCCTGCCCACCCAAGCGCTTCACAGCGTCAGCGTCCATCGCTTTGGTCATCGACCCGTAAGTATAAACATGCACAAGACGACGCTTGAAATGCCCGAAACTTTGTGCATGACCGTTCACCGCAAGGATCACTTTGGGCGCTTTCACCACACCCTTGTCGGTACGTGCATGCCAAATCCCATCGATACGATCCAGCGCACGAACGGCACTGTTCTCATAGATATTAACCCGATTTGATCGAAGTCTTTGAGCGGCGGATCTCACAAACAAGGCTGGTTGCAAAACCACGGTTCCGGGCGTGAATAACCCGCCTTGATAGTAGCGACTGCCCGTCACGTCCTGCATCTGCGCACCATTAAGCATCTCGGATGGCTCGCCCAACACATCCAGATGCGCAGCATAATCAACATTGTGATGCATGCCTTTTGCGCTTGCTGCGCCGTTAATTTAACCCGACTTACGAAATGCGTCCTCAGGCAAATCCCATTCTTGCACCATCTCTTCGGCAAACGAAATCGCCGCACGATTACGCGCGATCGTTGCGCGATCTGCTTGCACATCCCCACCATAATCCGACGACGCCAAATCATGCGGCATATCGATCATAAATCCCGTATTGCGCCCCGCTGGCCCGTCGCCAACGCGCAAAGCATCAAGCACGGTAATCTTTTCATCAGGACAAAGCTGTACCAAACGACAGGCAGCTGCGAGCCCCGCAAAGCCCGCACCAATCACTAAGACATCCGTGTTTTCATCGGCCTCAAGCGCACCAAATCCATCCCAAGAGGGCAGAATGGCATCCCACGCAGCAGGACCCGGGTTTGAAGGGAACCTCGTGATCTTCATCTAACTCCAAACCTCTCCCCGAAGAGCCGCTTGATCACGGCCCTAATACTCTTGATTTAGCGCATCAGCCGCCGGAATTTCGCGTTCTCGAGGCGTAATATAGTCTAGTAACGCTTCGTTCACGCCAGCATCCAGCTTAGGTTCTTCGTATTCCCCAAGCATCGTTCGCACTAGCGTCAAAGCGCGCTCATTTATCTCAACGCCGCCCTCTGCCTGCCATTGCTCAATCGAGTTATTGTCGAACAACTCAGGCATAAAAAATGCGCGCTGGAAGTTCTCAAGCGTATGCGGATGGCCCAGATAATGACCACCTAGACCTACGTCCGTGACAGCCGCCAAGCCTTCTTCAAAATCATCCCAATTGATGCCTTGTGTCATACGGTAGGCCATCGCACATTGCTCTGCATCCACCACGAATTTCGCCATGGAGCAATGCATACCCGCCTCGTTCCAACCTGCAGAGTGCCAGATATAATTGGCGCCCGACATCATGACCGCCATCAAGGTCGTCGCGCTTTCATAGCCTGCTTGCGCATCGAACGTTTTTGCGCCGCCCAGCGTGTTGGATGTGCGCCAAGGCACACCGTAGAACCGCGCCATTTGACCGATCATCATATTCATCAAACTGATCTCAGGCGTCCCCGCCATCGGCGCGCCAGACTTCATCGAAACCGTGCTTAAGTAATGCCCATAAATCGCAGGTGCGCCTTTGCGGATCAGTTGCGTGTAGGCCAGCGCGCTCAATGCTTCCACGTTCAATTGCGCCACAGTTGGCGCAACGGATGCAGGCGTATTTGCGCCACCCAAAACGAAGGGCGAACACAGCACAGGTTGGTTTCGACGTGAGAAGGCACGCAATGCGCCAAGCATCGTTTCATCCCAAACCAAAGGCGAGTTCCCGTTGCAATTGCCAGTCACCACAGGACGCGTTTTAAGGTACTCGTCCCCGAACAGGATCGCAGCCATGTCCAATACATCTTCTGCATTCTTGGGGCTGGTTGTCATGCCCATGAACGTCTTGTCGGAATGTTTCATCGACGAATACGTGATGCGCAAATGGCGGTGGCTGATCGCGTGATCATAGGGTTCGACAATGTGATGCGCGGAAGAGTGCATTGCTGGCAGCATGTGGCTGAGTTTGTGAAAATTCGCCAAATCATCCAAAGTCGGATTGCGGCGTTGGTCATCGAGATCGCGAATAAAGGGTGCGCCTGTCATGGGTATAAAGATCGAATGATCTTTGCCGAACGGCAAGTTATTCGCAGGATTGCGCGCGTGATAGGTGAAGGTTTCTGGGATTGTCGAAATCAACTCCCTAACCAATGCGCGGTCCAGAAACACGGTTTCCCCGCGCACATCGGCACCAGCTTTGCGCCAATCCTCAAGGGCGATTTCATCGCGAAAAACGACGCCCACATTTTCAAGGATGTCCATAGATGCCGCATCAATGCGTGCGATTTGTTCGGCATCCATCGGTTCTGTCAAAGGGATGCCACGTTTCAGCGATGGCAACATTTTTACATCGTGCGTTTGGCGAATTGCCCGCCGTGCGCCACGCCCGCAACGTGTGGTTCCAACTGCATCTACGTTCATTTGGCACCCTTCATTTTATCGCTCAAGCCCTGCATGACGCTTCGAATTATCCCACGCGTATTCGCTTCTTCCATCGCATCAACGACCGCTCTGTTCAGCGTATTTGGCGAAGCAAGCCCCGAACGCTCTTCCAATATACGCCCTTGCCCGTCCTTCGGGACATCACGTAAAAAGCCCGCCATTAAAGACGCAACATAGGTTTCCGCCCCCGCTGGATTACCTGTCTGTTCCCCCAACCAATCCGCCCCGTCTTTCATCACGGTTAAGGTTGCAGACAGCAAAGCAGAGGCCGCGAAGTGATCCGCAATCTGGGCTTCTTCGTTGAGTTCAATCGCGGGGTTTTCGGGACCGAACAGACTGTTCAGCGGTTCCGCAGATTGGAACGCGGGCAAAGGACATCCGCCGCGTTCGAGGAATCCGATCAGGATCGTCATGCAAATATCGTTAGCTGGCGTGACCTTTGTCCTGATCGCACAAAGCGAAACATTCGCCATGATCGACACAATCTGCTGATCATTGCGAAATGTAAGTGGGGCAGCAACCTCTTCCCAAACGGCGGGCCGCAGGCATAGAAAAACGATGTCAGATCCATCGACCATGTCTT
>NZ_JABBAM010000086.1:4428-6329 GCF_018607965.1 Planktotalea sp. | reverse complement strand
GCGGCCACATCTGCACCACGTTCTGACACCCGTATCTCGTGTCCTTTGACCGCGAAAAAGCGCACCATGGGCGCTGCAATGTGACCGGTTCCAAGAAACCCTATGCGTTTCATGTCAATGCATCCGCGTCATTTGGATCGCTTAGATCGACCCAGATCGTTTTTAAATCAGTGTACTGGTCATGCGCGTGAATGCCGTTATCGCGCCCCCCAAAACCAGACTGTTTGTAGCCACCAAACGGCGTTGCAAGATCGCCCTCACCATAGCAATTCACTGTCACCGTCCCCGCGCGAATTGCACGAGCCGCACGCAACGCGCGACGCGTATTAGCGGTGAACACAGAGGCCGCCAAACCATAATCCGTATCATTGGCCAATGCGATCGCTTCGTCGTCGCTGGCGACTGTCAGAACGCTTAAGATCGGTCCAAAAATTTCCTCACGTGCACGCGGATCCTCTTTGCTGACCTCATACATAGTTGGCACTACATAAGGCCCGTCTTGCATGCCACCTACCAAAGCATCGACTTTAAGATAACTCGCAACCTTGGCACAGTGCTCCGCATCTATCAGTGCGCCAAGATGGTTTTGCGGAGCGAGCGGATCCCCTGTTTTCCATTCGCGCAATTGCGCGGTGATGTGGCCAAGCAATTCGTCCTTCACGCTTTCATGCACAATAAGACGTGACGCAGCAGAACAGTTTTCGCCCATATTCCAGAACGCCGCATTTACGACATGCGAGGCAACAAGCCCAAGGTTTTCAGCATCGCTAAACACCACTGCAGGGTTCTTGCCACCGCATTCAAGCACCACCTTTTTCAAGTTGCTGTCCGCTGCATACCGCAGGAACCGCCGTCCCGTTTCGGTCGACCCTGTAAAACTGACCATGTCCACATCCATGTGCATTCCAAGCGGTTCGCCCACAGACGGACCATCCCCAGGCAAGACCTGCAGAACGCCGCGCAGCAGACCCGCTTCCATAGCCAATTCCGCGATACGCAATGCGGTTAACGACGTTTGCTCAGCCGGTTTTACGATCACAGAGCAGCCCGCCGCCAAAGCAGGGCCGATCTTCCAAGCCATCATCAGTAAAGGAAAGTTCCACGGCAGAATGGCAGCAACTACACCAATCGGTTCACGCACGATCATAGAAATTGCTTCGTCACCCGTTGGGCTGGTTTGGTCGTATGTCTTATCAATCGCTTCTGCATGCCATTTGATCGTGGCAATCGCTTCGGGGATATCCACGTTCTCGCAATCCGCGATGGGTTTGCCGCTCTCAAGGCTTTCCATCACCGCCAATTCACGACGGTTGCGGGTCATCAGTTTGGCAAGGCGGATCAAAATGTCCTTGCGCTGCGTAGGGTGTGTGGTTCTCCACGCACCCCCCTCGAATACCTCTTTTGCCTTTTGAACAGCTAGGTTCACGTCCTCGGCACCGCAAGCAGCAATCGTACAAATCTCTTCGCCCGTAGCTGGGTTCAGCGTCATCAAAGGTGCGCCTGTGCCAGCGCGAAATCCACCATCGATGAAGGCTGTACGCGGGAAATCAATGCTCGCGGCAAGGGCTGCATATTCGGCGCGTGTCAGTAGATCGCTCATGCGCTCTCTCCTTGGATTGCGGAAATGGCGGCGTCCATTGTACGGATCACTTGGTCCAATTCGCGTTTGTCATCTTTGTTCAGCGGCAACATCGGCTTGCGCGGCGGCCCTGCTGGGATGCCCCGCAATGTCAGACCATGTTTGATGCATTGAACGAATTTGCCACCCTGCTCTAACACCCGCATCAGAGGCAGCATCGCCGACATGATCGCGCGGCCTTTGGTGAAATCGCCCTCAACGGCGCAAGCTTGGTACAGGGCGATATGTGCGTGCGGGGCAAAGTTCGATCCCGCGCAGACCC
>NZ_JABBAM010000086.1:0-4328 GCF_018607965.1 Planktotalea sp. | reverse complement strand
TTTGTTCAGGGCGAAATCGTCGTGAAACGGCGTCACCAAAGGCGTGTAGATGCCTTCAAATTTCATGTGGACTCTCCTGTCGTGCGGCGTGTGGTATCGTCAGGCAAGGGGTCTGGCCAAACATAACGTTCAATTTCATCGCGACTAAGCGCCCAATGGTCTAGTGTTATTTCAACGGCCTTTTCAGGGCTGCGGCGTTCAATTGCATCGATCAGGAGATCATGTTGATGCGCGGCTTGTGTAATGCGCACTCCGTCATGCGGGGCAGACGCGTTATAAAAGCGTTGCGAAATGCGGGTGTGGTCAATCAACAAACGGCCCATCGCAGGCAGCAGGTAGGGATTGCCAGACATCGCACCAATGGTTTCGTGAAAATGGTGGTTAGCCAGCGCCATTGCAGGCGCGTCAAGCACGGCTTTGGCTTGCGTGAAACCAAATTGCTCAGCTTTCAATTTTGCAAGCTGAGCAAGGCTCGCGTTTTCCGCAGCAAGCCGTGAGATTGCACAATAGATGATAGGGGCTGTCTGGAAGAACTGGCGCATTGCGGCAATGTCCATGGCAGAGACAACCGCGCCTCTGTTCGCCTCTAGGCTGATGTACCCCTCGCCTGCCAAGCGTTGCAAAACTTCGCGCAAAGGCGTGCGCGACAGACCGTAGGATTCACTTAGCGAAACCTCATCCAGCGCAGCCCCCGGCGCGAGTTCAAGCGCCAGAACTCTGGCCTTCAGATCAGATATGCAGGCGTCTTTCTTAGTCATGGATTGTACGACTCACTTCATTTTTGTATTCACAGTGTATACAAATTGGTTTCAGTCAATCTTTTTCTGAAAAGCATAAGTCCAGTTGCATCACAGCTTAAGACCAGACTAATGTCCCCAAATGGTTATATCGATCGACACATTCTTTCTAGATCCCGACTCGCAAGGGACATTGCAGGCGCAAATCCAGCAGATGATCGCACAGGGCATCTTGTCAGGGCGCTATTCCAAAGGTGAAAAGCTACCCTCGTCACGCAAGCTTGCTCTGCATCTTGGTATTAGTCGGATCACAGTCACGCTGGCCTACACGGAATTGCTGTCGAACGACTATCTCACCAGCCGAGGGCGCTCTGGTTATTTCGTCTCTGAAAACGCACCAGAACCACCCAACTTTGATCCGCCCACGAAACAGACTGACACGGTCGATTGGACACGCGCGATTGGGCAAAAATTTACGGGGGGCTCCACGCCCTCAAAGCCCATGGATTGGGCTAAGTACAAATATCCTTTTATTTACGGGCAGGTTGACAAAAGCCTGTTTGATCACGCCAACTGGCGCATGTGCGCGCTGCAGGCTTTGGGTACGCGGGATTTCTCCGCACTGACGTCTGATTACTATGATCAAGACGATCCGCAGTTGATCGAATTCATTTTGCGCCACACGCTACCCCGTCGCGGAATTGTGGCGCGTCCTGAAGAAGTGTTGATCACAGTCGGCGCGCAAAACGCACTTTGGTTAACTGCACAAATTCTGCTGACCCAGCGACGTACTGCCGCGATCGAAGACCCTTGTTATCATGCGCTTCGCGATATTCTGGTACAGTCCCGTTGCCACCTTTCCAAAGTTCCCGTGGATGAGGACGGAATGCAGCCTGAGTTAATCAAAGACGGCACGGATGTGATTTTTACAACACCCAGCCATCAATGCCCCACCTCCGCCACCATGCCCCACACGCGCCGCAAAACACTCCTGAAACGGGCGAAAGAACTCGATGCGATCATCGTTGAAGACGACTACGAATTTGAGGTGTCTTTCCTTGGCGCACCCTTGCCTGCGCTAAAATCTCTCGATGCGGATGGGCGTGTGATTTATGTGGGTAGCTTTTCCAAATCGTTATTTCCAGGCCTGCGGCTTGGGTACCTAGTCGGCTCTGAACCCTTTATCCGCGAAGCGCGTGCATTGCGCGCATCCGTCTTGCGCCATCCCCCCGGTCACATCCAGAGAACTGCGGCTTATTTCCTGTCGCTTGGTCACTACGATGCGCTCGTTGGAAAAATGGGCAAAGAATTCCAGAAACGTCGCGGCGTGATGGAACAAGCCTTCGCTGAATATCAGCTTGAAATCGCAGGACGTGGCGTCTTTGGCGGGTCCAGTTTCTGGATGCGCGCACCCGAAAAAATCGACACTGAACTGCTAAGTGCTTCCCTGCGCGATGAAAACGTACTGATTGAACCGGGTCACCCCTACTTTGAGGCGGGTGATGGACCAAAGAATTTTTACAGACTGGCCTATTCCTCGATTTCAGCAGACCGCATCCCAGAAGGGGTCGCGCGGATCTCCAAACGAATTATTGAATTAATGAGACATTAAATCTCATTAATTTTGACACTGGATATATTTCAGTCTACTAACTGGCCCTAACCTGAATCTCTTCGGCTTAATAATGTCGCCACAATTCGCCTGCTCATTTTGCGGGCTCTTTTTAATTCTAAATCTCAGTCTAGGAGCGCATCCATGAAGATGACCACTGAAGAAGCTTTCGTTAAGGTTCTGCAACGCCACGGTATTGAACACGCATTCGGAATCATCGGTTCCGCAATGATGCCAATCTCGGACATCTTCCCTAAAGCGGGAATCAAGTTCTGGGATTGCGCCCACGAAGGTTCTGCCGGCATGATGGCTGACGGTTACACACGCGCAACCGGCAAGATGAGCATGATGATTGCTCAGAACGGACCCGGCATCACGAACTTCGTAACGGCCGTTAAGACCGCTTACTGGAACCACACACCATTGTTGTTGGTAACACCGCAAGCCGCGAACAAGACAATCGGCCAAGGTGGTTTCCAAGAGGTCGAGCAGATGAAACTGTTCGAAGACATGGTATCCTACCAAGAAGAAGTCCGCGACGCATCCCGCGTTGTAGAAGTCCTTACACGTGTGATTTCACAAGCCAAGCGTTTGTCTGGCCCTGCTCAAATCAACATCCCACGCGATTTTTGGACACAAGTTATCGACGTAGAAATTGCAGATCCTATTGAATTCGAAGCTTCTTCCGGCGGCACGAACTCTGTCGCAGAAGCTGCCGCACTTTTGTCTTCCGCAAAAAACCCAGTCATCTTGAACGGCGCAGGCGTTGTACTGTCCAAGGGTGGCATTGAAGCGTCCAAGCTTTTGGCCGAGCGCCTCACAGCCCCTGTTTGCGTTGGCTACCAGCACAACGACGCGTTCCCGGGTTCACACCCATTGTTTGCAGGTCCATTGGGCTACAACGGTTCAAAAGCAGGCATGGAATTGATCAAAGACGCGGACGTTGTTCTGTGCCTCGGCACACGCCTCAACCCGTTCTCCACATTGCCAGGTTACGGCATGGAGTACTGGCCAGCAGATGCGAAGATCATTCAAGTCGACATCAACCCTGACCGTATTGGCCTGACCAAGAAGGTTACTGTTGGAATTGTTGGCGATGCTGCGAAAGTTGCGGCTGGTATCTTGGCGCAACTGTCTGACGATGCAGGCGACGCAGGCCGCGACGCACGCAAAGCGAACATTGCTCAGAAGAAATCCTCATGGGCGCAAGAGCTGACATCAATGACAGACGAGAACGACGATCCGGGAACAGACTGGAACGTGCGCGCACGTGCGGCCAAGCCTGACTGGATGTCCCCACGTATGGCATGGCGCGCAATTCAGGCGGCTCTTCCACGTGAAGCGATCATCTCATCCGACATCGGTAACAACTGCGCAATCGGTAACGCCTATCCTGACTTCGACTCTGGTCGTAAGTACCTTGCACCGGGTCTGTTCGGTCCATGTGGCTACGGTCTGCCTGCGGTTGCTGGCGCAAAGATCGGCTGCCCTGATGTTCCAGTTGTAGGCTTTGCTGGCGACGGCGCATTCGGTATCGCCATGAACGAACTGACGGCGATTGGTCGCGGCGATTGGCCTGCGATGACACAAGTTGTGTTCCGTAATTACCAGTGGGGCGCGGAAAAGCGTAACTCTACGCTTTGGTTCGACGACAACTTCGTTGGTACAGAGCTGGACGAAGATGTGTCCTACGCTGGTATCGCGAACGCATGTGGTCTGAAGGGCGTCGTTGCACGCACTCAGGACGAGCTCACTGCAGCGCTGAACCAAGCGGTTAAAGATCAGATGGAGAACGGCATTACGACGCTGATCGAAGCGATGATCAACCAAGAGCTTGGTGACCCGTTCCGCCGCGACGCGATGAAAAAGCCTGTGTCTGTTGCTGGTATCAGCGCCGACGACATGGTCAAGCAGGCGGTATAAGCCTGATGTCTAGCAAAACGAACCCATCCGCTTTGCTAGATGAAGCAAACAAGCTC
>NZ_JABBAM010000066.1 GCF_018607965.1 Planktotalea sp. | reverse complement strand
TGTCCGGTGGCGAAGGCGCCGACACCACCGTTTTGCATTCTGACACCTCAGGCCCAATCCAAATCTGGGATTTTGAAAGTGGTGAAGACACTCTTGTTGTTCTGTATGCCTCCGAAGATCAGGTGCCAGAGGTCAGCATTTCACAAACTCCCAATGAAGCCGGGCAGTGGACCATTCAAAACGACGGTAAAACGATCGCATTGGTATCGGGTGCAGCACCCAACATGTCTGACATCAGACTCGTTCATCAAACATAACCAAATTATGCTTTTTCACTTTCTTTTATCAAGAAACTGACCTAGACGCCCCCAAGCCCTACGTCGTGTAGGGACGATTCTCCATGGGCCTTGCTGGACGATATCCCGGCCTGCGCCATTCACTCTAATCTCTTAAAGGGGACCCCGATGTCGATTACACCTGAAGAAAAAGCACGCCTGATGAAAGAATTCGCCACAAAAGAAGGCGATACTGGTTCACCAGAAGTACAAGTTGCAATCCTGTCCTCGCGCATCGCGACACTGACAGAGCACTTCAAAACACACAAAAAAGACAACCATGGCCGCCGTGGTCTGCTGAAGATGGTGGCCCTACGCCGCAAACTTCTGGACTATGCACGTGGTAAAGATGAAGCACGTTACCAAGACCTTATCAAACGTCTGGGCCTGCGCCGCTAATCGCGACCAACCTAACAATCATACGGAAACGCCCGCATCGAAAGACGCGGGCGTTTTTGCGTATTGGCGCGTGAAGTTCTCTGAACTCAATGGTCCGCTTTGAACGTAAAGCGCAGAATGACCGCACTCCAACTACGTGACATTCATAAATCTGCGGAATTTCACAAATCAGACCCTGTGACCTATTCAAAAACTGATGTCCCGCTTATGTCGACACATCCAAGTACATCCGCCAATGATGCTCAGGCGCAAATCCCAACATCGCTTTGGCCTTTTTGTTGGAAAAGAACGTCTCAAACTCTCCCATAGGCGCTGCGGCAACGCCGCCATAATACCGCTCGATAATCTCTGGCGTTGTCAGGCCAACAGAATGATCATCATTGGCCCCGTTGAATATCTCAAACCCCAACCCGTCGGTTTTCAAACAGCAATCCACCATATGCCCCAAATCGCGTGCATCGATATAGGCGAAAATATTGCGGCGACGCGTATCAGGATCAGCGATATAGCTTGGAAAATCCTGCTCGTACTCATGCGGCTCAACCACGTTGTTGATACGCAATCCATAGATGTCAAAGCCTGAACGGCGCTGAAAACTGCGTGCAGTCACTTCGTTCACAACTTTGGACATCGCGTAGCTGTCTTCGGGGATAACAGGATGCTCTTCGTCGATAGGGATATATTCTGGCTTGCGTTCACCATCCGCAAAACAAACACCATAGGTGGTTTCGGACGAGGCAAAAATGATCTTCTTGATCCCGAATTTCACTGCCGCATCAATGATGTTGTAGGTCGCCGTCGTGTTCGCACGATAACACTCGTTATCTGTCGTCATCAAAATGCGTGGGACGGCAGCGAAATGAACAACCGCGTCGAACTTGGGGACACCCGTGCCTGCCTCTAATTCATCAAACCCAGCGTAACTGGACATCACATCATAGACTTGCCCCGCATCCGTAATATCCACGATCCGATTGTCTAAACCGGGCAGATCAAGGGGAACGCGATCCACGTTCAACACGCGATAGCCTTGATCCATCAGATATTTTACCGCGTGCTTGCCTGCTTTGCCTGAACCACCCGTAAATAGAATGCGCATTTTGCTACCCTCCAAAGAACCACACCTAAACGCTAATCTATGCGGGCGACGCGGAAAAGCAGATAGACGCAGCCACGCAGCAAACCCCTTCCCAAACGCCTAAAAACACTGTAAGCGCGCAATATCTGAGACGTGACGCTTTGGCCTTGGCGCACAACACGATGCAAAAGGCCGGTGGCAATGGGGCCACTATTTGAACGGAAGACCCGGAGCGCCGGGAGTGCTTCCAACTAGGAAACGATATATGTTTAACGTAACTAAAAAATCGATCGAGTGGGGCAACGACACGCTCACTCTAGAAACGGGCAAAGTTGCTCGTCAGGCAGATGGCTCCGTCATCGCCACACTTGGTGAAACATCGGTAATGGCCGCTGTAACCTTCGCCAAGAAACAAAAGCCGGGTCAGGACTTCTTTCCTTTGACCGTGCACTACCAAGAAAAGTATTACGCTGCGGGTAAAGTCCCCGGCGGTTTCTTCAAGCGCGAAGCACGTCCTTCCGAAAAAGAAACACTGACAGCACGTTTGATCGACCGTCCGATCCGTCCGCTGTTCGTCCCTGGCTTCAAAAACGAAGTTTTGGTGATGTGTACAGTTCTGTCACACGACCTCGACAATGACCCAGACATCCTTGCGATGATCGCGGCGTCTGCGGCGCTGACAATTTCTGGCGCACCTTTCATGGGCCCAATCGCCTGTGCACGCGTTGGCTTTGTTGATGGCGAATACACGCTGAACCCAACTGTCGACGACATGCAGGACCTGCGTTTGAACCCAGAGCAGCGTCTCGACCTTGTTGTTGCCGGCACAAAAGACGCCGTGATGATGGTTGAATCCGAAGCATACGAACTGACCGAGGCAGAAATGCTCGGTGCCGTAAACTTCGCACACACAGCGATCCAGCCTGTTATCGACCTTATCGTTGATCTTGCCGAGGATTGCGCGAAAGAGCCGTTTGACTTCCAACCTGCTGATTACTCCGAGCTGTCCGCAGCCGTTGCTAAAGCTGGTGAAAAAGACATGCGCGCTGCCTTCGCAATCACAGACAAGCAAGAACGCACAACAGCCGTTTCTGCTGCACGTGCCGTGACCCAAGCCGCTTTGACTGAAGAGCAGCTTGCAGATGCGAACCTTGGCTCTGCGATGAAGGGCCTAGAAGCCGGCATCCTTCGCGGTGACGTTGTCAAAACGGGCAAGCGTATCGACGGTCGTGACACAACAACGATCCGTCCAATCGTTT
>NZ_JABBAM010000124.1 GCF_018607965.1 Planktotalea sp. | reverse complement strand
TTGACTTAAATGGTGCCCGAGGGCGGAATCGAACCACCGACACGAGGATTTTCAAACCGATAGTCTGATCTGAGTTCCTTAAAGCGACATCGCCCCGACGCTGCCCCCGCCACACACATAAAGGTTTTGACCCGTCACAAAGCTGTTGTCGGGATCGCAGAAAAACAGGAACGCATTTGAAATATCCTGCGTTGTTCCTAGACGCCCAACGGGAATGCGCTTGGCCAGATCGGCCTCACGTTCGCTGCCTTTAGGGATGATGTCCCAAAAGTTATCCGTTTGCACTGGTCCGGGCGAGACGACGTTCACAGTAATGCCATGGGGGGCCAGTTCCAGAGCCCAGGTGCGCGCCATGCCAATGATGCCGGCCTTGGTTGCCGAATACGCCGTGCGCGTGGGCACGCCCAAAGCAGCACGCGAGCCGTTGAACATAACGCGGCCAAAATTATTCACTTTCATCGACGGCAGAAATGCTTGGAGCAGGATCAGCGGTGCGCCGAGATGGATTTGGGTAAGTCCTGTCAGATCGCTCGCGCTGACCTCTTCCACCAGATTAGGCCAGATGATGCCTGCATTGTGAACCAGATGTGTGATCTCGTGCTGCGCAGCGATTTCTGCAGCGGCGCGTTCGGTTGCGGCCCCATCAAGCAGATCAACCTCTACATGGTCCAATTTCGCATCCGACCATTCGGGCGCACCGCGTGATAGGGACACAACGTCATAGCCTTTCGCGATCAAACGCTGCCCAAGATCGGCACCAATCCCTTTGCTGGCGCCAGTTATCAAAGCCGTATATTTGCTCATGACGTCACCAACGCAAGCACGCGCAGTGGGCTGCCTGTGCCGCCTTTGATCTTTAGGGGTGGCGCAATCAACAATGCGCCTGTGGGTGGGAGCGCGTCGAGACTGCGCAGGCATTGCAGACCAAACTTCCCAGCCCCGTGCAGCAAGTAGTGCGCAGGGTATGGGGGAACGTAGTGCGATCCTTGGCCCGCATCTGTGCCAACTGTTTCCGTGCCAAATCCACGAATATCGCGCTCCAACAACAGTCGCACCGCATCGGGCGTTGGACCCGGCGAATGGGGTCCATCTTCTGCCATGTTCAGATATTCTGCACCACTGCGCTTGGACCAATCCGTGCGCATCAGCACCCAGTTGTCTGCAGGGATCATGCCATGCTCGGCCTCCCAAGCAAGGATCACTTCTGGCGTCAACTCATAGTCATCGTCCTGCGCCGCACCTTGTGAGCAATCGATCACTACGACAGGGCCAACGAACACGCTTGGATCAATCTCGTCCACATCCCCGTTAGGCACATCCTTGCCTGACACCCAATGGCTGGGCGCATCAAAATGCGTTCCTGTGTGTTCGTTCATTGTCAATTTGTGCCACTTCCACGCGGGGCCGCGATGATCATAGGCGCTGACTTCTTCCATACGAAAGCGGGCACATTGGCCGAACTCTGGCGGCAGGATGATGACAGGGAAGTCAGGGTCGAGCGTGTGTGTTAGATCGACGATACGGGCCTGTCCGCTCATCAAGGCATCCGTCACATTGGCAATAAGATCGCTCATGATCCGCCCCCCGTCATTTCGCGTTCCAAAAGCAGCGGATCGGTCTGCCAGCGCGCGTAAACATCACGTGCGATGTCGCCGCAAGTGACCTCCTCCAAGCCATCAACCAAGCCCCCAACGACAGACCGCGCGACCGCGTTTGGCGTCACTTTGGGCGGGGGCAAAGGCTGGAACCATGCATCCCCTTCAACGGGACCAATATAGACGTTCATCATGCGCAGGCCACTGCTGCAAAATTCTGCCCGCAGGCTTTGGGAAATGGATCGCGCCGCCGCTTGGGACGCGCCAAACGCCCCGTAGTTGGCATCGGACGAAAGCGCACGCACAGAGAGGATATTCACAAAAGCCACCGCCGAATTAATCCCGTCCTGCACGCGCCCTGCCATGGCGGGACCAAAGCCTTGCGCCAAGCGCATAAGACCTAGCGCGTTCACCTCGAAACTGTTGCCTGCGAAGGTCGTGTCAGTGTCCAAGATCCCACCAGGGCGCGCGTAGCTGGCGGTGTTGATCAGGATATCGACCTTGCCGCCAATCTCTGCGGCAAGCTTTGCGACTGAAGACACATCTGTAACATCCAGCGGAAGGATCGAAACGTTGTCTAATCCCTCAAATTCTGCGCGTTCAGGCCAACTAAGCCATGTCTCAGGCTCGCCCAAAAACACATGCGCGGCCCCCGCTCTCAACAGCGCTTGCGTCAACGCCAATGCCATAGGGGAACGCGCATCACTGATAAGAATGCGGCGGTGTTTTGGATCAGACGACATCGCCCGCAGCACAGGATCATCTTGCATCACATCACTTCCTTTCAGCGGCAAAGCGATCAACACGCCCTGCCCCGCTCTATCAAGTTTCAGCGCCATGCGCACCTTGTCACCGCGCCCAACTTCGCCGTGCAGATGGCAATTCAGCGATGGCCCCGCATGTAGGTGTACCGCCCCCATACGCCATGGCATCCGTTCGCGAAAATAAGGTTCAGGCGAAACGCGGATCGTAGTTTCGGCCATGACCGTGCCGCTTGGATCCACGTCTTGCCAAGACAAATCAGGTGACATGCATTTCACACAGGCATCACGCGGTGGATATTGGAGGGCTTGGCAGTCTGCGCAGACCTGCAGGCCGAAACGCCCCTGTAAAGCCATGACGCCAAGGCCGAGCGCCGCGCGACTGCGCGTCATTGGTGGCAGAACGGGAACTTGTGTGCGTTTCTGCGGATCTTTTTTGGAGGGTGGCACCAAGGGTGTTGTCATCTGTTGCCACCCTCAATCACAGCCGCCGCAGAGCAGAGCCCACGATCATAATTGATCACCCCAAATCCCGACACAGCCGCGCGCTTTGCGCCAATCACCTGCGTTGGTCCTGCGGTTCCTGTGACTTGGCGGATCGCTTCGACCAATCCTAGATATCCACCCGCGGCACCGGCCTGTCCAACGGACAGTTGGCCACCTGATGTATTATGCGGAAAGTCACCGCCGATGGTCAGGTCGTGTTTGCGCACGAACTCTGGCCCTTCACCTTTGGAGCAAAATCCAAGGTCCTCGAATTGCATCATGCAGATAACTGGGTAGTCATCATAGGTTTGCAATACGTCGATGTCTTTGGGACCGTACCCCGCCATATTCCACAACTCGTCAATGTCCACAGCCCAACCACCACGCAATTGAATAGGATCATCTGGAAACGCATTTGTTCGCTCAATCGTCGCGCTGATCCGTGCAAAAGGAAGGCCCTTGGCCACAGCCATATCTTCGCGCATCATGATGAAAGCTTCGGACCCTGCGCAGGGCATCACACAATCAAATAGGCTGATCGGATCGGAAATCATCCGCCCATCCATGTATTGCTCAAGGCTCAGGGGTTTTTTCATAATCGCTTGCGGGTTGTGCAAAGCGTTGGCGCGTTGGGACACTGCGATTTTGCCAAAATCCTCACGGGTTGCGCCGTATGTGTGGGTATAGGCGTCCTGCAACAGTGCGAAACTGGCGTTGGGCCCACCGAACCCGTAGGGAAACGTAGCATCCATCGAAAAACGCGAAAAAGCAGATAGTAAGTTGCGAAAACTGTCGATGCGATTGGTGTCGCCCGCCACACACGCGACCACATCCACGTCCCCACATTGCACCGCACGTGCGGCACGTCGCATGGCCGCCACACCGCTGGCACCACCCATCGGAACTGTGTCTAGCCAACGCGGAGAGATACCCAAGTGCTGCGTCAACCCGACAGGCGTATCAGGTGCAAGGGTGAAGCAGGACACCGATAGGCCGTCCAATTCTTGAGGCATCATGTCGATGATTTTCAATGCCTCCCGCAACGCCCGCGCGATCCACCAATGCGCCGTTTCATTCGTGTAGCGCACATAAGGCACGGAAACCGGCGCGACCAAAACAACACCGTCATAAGGGAGGCGGTTCACGATGTGCTTCGCTTTTTCAGGTGGCGCGTATCGATGGTATTGGGATCCTCAAGCAAATTCGCAGCAAGGGTTTTCAACGTTGCGCGCTGTAGTTTCTGCGTCGCGGTGACGGGTAAATTCTCGACAAAAGCGATGTACCCTGGGGCTTTGTAGTAGGCAATTTGGGATAGGCACCACGTGGTGATTTCTCTAGCGAGAGCTAGGTTAGCAGCATCTTTTGAAACCACGCAAGCGAAGACTTCGTCGCCTCTGATCGCATCAGGGACGGCGGTGACGGCGACGCTTTTGATATCGGGGTGGCGTGCCAGAATAGACTCGACCTCGACCGCTGCAATATTTTCGCCAGAGCGTCGGATCACGTTCTTTTTGCGGTCCACAAAATACATGGTGCCATCCGCTTCGCGCCGCACGATATCGCCAGTGTGGAACCAGCCGTCATGCCAAACCTCGACCGTCGCCGCTTCGTTCTTGAAGTACCCTGCAAAGAAGCCTTTGCGCGGATCAGCACCTGCCGCGCGCACAAGCAATTCCCCATGATCGCATTCTTCGCCTGCGTCATTTATCAAACGCGCCTCGACAGTTTCATCGGGCGAACCAATAGAGCTTTTTCCAATAACGCGAGGCTCGCGATTGGCGCAGATCGTGCCACCTGCCCCTGTTTCGGTCATCGCCCAACCTTCGCTAAGCGGGATGTTGAAGCGTTCTTCAAAACCTGCATGAAGTTTAGGGTCAATGCCCGCGCCAAAACCGAAACGAACTGAATGGCTACGATCATTGTCATTCGGGTCTGCCCCCATCAACATTGACGGCATAACCCCCAAATAGTGCAGGCACGTCGCATGACTATCGCGCACACTGGCCCACCATGTGCGCGGGTGAAATCGATCCAGCGCGGTCAAGCAGCCCCCAACGCGAACCATCGCCATGAAGGAAAACGCCATCGCGTTCATGTGAAAGATCGGTAACGGCGTGATCATGCGTTCGTCGTCTGTGTTTAGGGCACAAACACCCGTAGCTGTGCCATACCAGCGCCCCGCTTCGGTGAAATATTCATTGGTCAAGATGCACCCTTTGGGCTGCCCTGTGGTGCCAGAAGTATAAAGAAGTGCCGCTTCTGGATCGCCCACACGTTCGGCAATCGCAGCCATTGTCAGGGCATTTGGCAGCGGCTCGCCCAGGGACACGACTGGCATTTCCATTCCAACTTCAGCCGATGCATCACGCAATTCTTGGGCGCGACTGGGGATCGTCAAAGCAAGAACAGGTTCCGCATGACCAATCATATAAGCGATCTCGCCAATACGCAGATCAGGGTTCACCGGCACAACTGAAATGCCCAACGCGTTGAACGCAAGCCACCACAGGAAGTAGCTGGGACGGTTTTCGAGCAACAGCATGGCGCGCTGGCCTTTAATATATCCGACAGCTTTGATTTGGGCGATGTAGCTCTGGACCGTATCTAAGGCGTCGGCATACGAAATCTCGCCAGCCTCAATTTCGTAAATATCTGCCGTCTCTTGCAATACGTTTAGGAATGGCCGTTCAGGCCAGCGCGCCGCACTCTCATTGAAGGTATCAAAAACGCTTTGTCCGCTCATGGAAGCAACTGAATATTGCAGAACGCTGCGTCGCAATTAAGAATGTCCACGCGCTTGTTCGCAATGTGCAAATTCCCGTCAACCAATGCCAATTCATGGCGCGCCGTCAGGGCGAGCAATTGCTGTTCATCCAGTCGCGTTTCGACGTAGTGCATTGAGGTGTTGGTCACAAAGCAATCCCCTTTCATTTCGTCCACAAAGGGACGTTGAATGACATGATGGCACCGGCTTTTGGGTTTTTGGCTAAACGTGCGCGCGCCGTTCAAGCGTTCGACACGCAACTTGAGCATGAATAGGTCTTCATACAGCAACGAAGTCTCGTTTATCGGGTCGCTTTGCTTGTAATCCAGCGGCATCCAGTAGTGCCCATCTGGCAGCCAAAGCGCGAGCCATTCGGCATAGCGACCCTCGTCCAACATACGCACTTCTTCGTAGATGAAGTCGATCAACTGATCCTTGGATACGCTCATTCCGCAGCCTCCTGCGTCGCTAATTCATAGGTCATGAACTTGGCCCACGCGTTGAACTGGTTGCGCATTTGGCGTTCGGTTGTGCCGTTGTGGACGGCCTCTTCAGTAAAGTCCTCGTCTTCTTCCAAAAGCCGCTGAATGTTCACCCATTCCATGCCGTCGCTTTGCAGTCCTTCTTGCGCGCGTTCGTACATTTCAAGATCATCATGCCCGACTATGGAAGTAGGTGCATTGATCATGCGATTGTACATTGCTGTGCGCGCGGTCAATTCATCAGGTGCGCCGACAAGACGATAGATATAACTTTCAACGACAGTTCTATTAGCAGCAAGCGGGATGAAGACGCGCAATTGCTGGATTGGGCCTTTGACCATGATGTTAGGGAAATAGACCGTGTTGTGGCGGTTCTCATCTAGGATAGCTTTGGCCTTTTCTTCGCCGTACGCCGCTTTCATCGCTTCAAAATATCCCTCAATCTTGGTGTAATCGGAATGGATTGAATGGTTCACGCCTGTATGGCCGTGCCCATTGGGCCACGTGCGGATACCCATGCCCTCGAAGAATTCATAGGGGCTCATGAAGGGGGCAATGATCTCCATGGCGGGCGGTTTGGGCGCGCCTTCGGGCAGATCAAGTTCTTCGTAAAGCTTGATCGCAGTACCCGCGCTGGATTCGTGCGCAACCATCGGATGGCACGTGTCAGTCTGGTTTTCGACTAGCATTTTCCAGTTGCAATGATGCATATAGCGCAGCGGTGGTCCGACCACTTCAAGGCGACCCTCTGGCGAGCGATCCACCATGTTATCGATGGAACTGAGGCTATCGCCAAAGAACTCTTCGAACGAAATCCCCTCTTCGGCGAGGCGTGCAAAGATGAATCCCCGGTGATTTTTGACAGCACCAACAGCCTTCATCCCTTTACCGCTGGCGGTCTTTTCCAAATCCGTGCCCTCGTACCCTTTCTTCAATGGGATCGCGAGAAGGCAGCCATCAGTTTTGAACGACCACGCATGGTAAGGGCAGCGGAAAAACTTGCCCGTGTTGCCTTGGCGATCAATGACGATCTTGGTGCCTTTGTGCGGGCAACGATTGTAAAGAACGTGGATGTCGTCGGCTTTGTGGCGCACTTGAATGACGGGCTGGTCACCTATTTGCGTGGCAAAGTAATCACCTTTTGCAGCGGTCTGGCTTTCGTGGCCAACAAAAACCCAGGCGTTGGTAAACACATGCTGCATCTCAAGCTTGTAGACGTCTTGGTTGATGTAAACATCGCGGTGAACTTGGTTCGGTTCAACCAGCGCGGCTGCCGCATTCGGATTTCCTGAGTAACGTTCCATCAGCAGCCTCCTAAATATCCAACACCAAACGCGCAGATTTCGCGCGGCTTACACATATCTGCATAACATCGCCCGCGTCTCGCTCGGCTTTGCTCAGGACCACATCGCGATGGTCCGGCGTGCCCTCAAGAACGTCACACTGACAAATCCCACAATCGCCGCGTTGGCAATCATACATGACATCGACGTCGTTTTCTTCAAGAACGTCAATGATGCTTTGCCCGATGGGAATTGTGTATACGGTCCCGTCGTTAATTTGCACTTCAAACGCCGTGTCACCGCCTTGCGTGCTCGCGGCCTCGAACAGTTCGAAATGCACGCGCTCAGACGGGATGCCCGTGGTTTCCGCTTTGGCACGTGCTGCATCAAGCAAGCCGCGTGGACCACAAACATAAAGATGCGCCGACCCAACAAAACTCATCACGCGATCCAGATCAAGCGCAGTTTCTGCGCCGTCGCAATGAAGGGTAAACGCGTCACCCCAATTACTGGAAAGCTCTGCTGGATAGGCCATCACATCCGCGCTGCGACCCGAGTAATGGAACCTGAATTCTTGTCCTGCACGTTCTAAAGCCACGGCCATTGAAATCAACGGCGTTACACCGATGCCCCCCGCCAACAGAACCGCTGGCGCATCAGGTATCACGGCGAAATCATTCTTGGGTGCGCTGAACGTGATCGGGTCACCGACCTGCATAGCATGCATCGCTTGCGATCCGCCCTGGCCATTGTCTTCGCGTTGAACGACAATTCTATAAGACGTTGGCGTCTTTAGCACTGCATCAAATGACACCAACGAGTAAGCGCGCGCGCCAACTGCAAGGTCAAACTCAACATGCGCGCCAGCCTCCCACGTGGGCAAGGCAACACCATCGGTTGCGGCAACGACCAAGCTGCTGATACGATCAGTTAATCGTGTGACTTCGATCACAACACCAGAAATTTTACCCATGGGAGTCTCCCTTTGTGAAAGAATATGAAATTTCATACACTTTAGGTCAAGATGTTATTGACGCGTCGCAAGGCTGGGCAAACAAATGAAAACACCGCTGACTGCAGACGGCGACCCCAAGTTCGTCGCCGATTATCTGCTTTTTTTACTTGCCGCGGCCAGCGATGGTGCCAGCGCACAATTTCATGCGAAAGTCCGAAGCCAAGGTTTGCGCGTTCCCGAATGGCGCGTGCTCGCGTGCTTGCATGATCGCGACGGTGCGATGATTACTCAACTCGCACGCATTGCACTGGTGGAACAATCCCGCCTCACCCGCATCATCGTGCAAATGGAAGAACGCGAGTTATTGATCCGTCAAAGCGATCCTGATGACGGCAGGCGGGTTCGCGTGTTTCTGACACCTGCGGGTCGCGCATTGACCAATCAATTGGTTCCCCAAGCTCAGGCGCATGAACAGGCGCTGCTGGAACGACTTTCACACATGGGCGGAACAGAATTGGACGCAGCAGAATTGAAACCAATGCTGCGCGCGCTGATGAAGACCTTAGAACAGGACGCCACGAGGTAGGCTGCGCAAAAAAACGGGTTCTCAAAACTCTTCAAGTCAGCTTATATGAAATCACATATACTTTTTCGTGTGGGCGATCTCGATTGACGCGCGGGTAAATCAACAAAGAGTATTACGCGTTTAACAGTTGTTAAGCAGTTCAACATCGTGTTGGCTGTGGTTCACAAATTTCTGGGAGGAAAATTATGAAACGTAGATCACTAATCAAGGCAGGGTTCGTCGCGACAGCGATGACGTTCGGTCTGACCGCAACGGCAGCGATGGCAGAAACAGTTACGCTGCGGATGGCCACTTGGTTACCACCAAAGCACCACCACACAGCAGTTGCGCTGCCTGCATGGATTACTGCCATTGACGAAGCATCCGGCGGCACGCTGAAGATTAAGATCGACCCAGCCCCCATCGCAAAGCCACCCGGCCAGTACGACATCGTACGCGACGGCGCGGCAGATATGTCCTACCACGTGGTTGCCTATACACCCGGACCTTTCGAAATTTTGCGCGGTGTTGAATTGCCGTTCTTGTCCCCAAGTGCTGAAGTCGGCTCACAGGCGGCGTATGATTGGTATGACCGTAACGTAGGGTTCGACGCAGAATTCAAAGACGTTAAAATCATTACTATGTTCGTGCATGGCCCCGGCGCTGTTCACACAAAAACACCCGTAAAAACACTAGAAGACCTCGCGGGCGTGAAGTTGCGTGTTGGCGGCGGCGGCGTGCGCATGTCCGAAGCATTGGGTGCGACACCCGTCGCGATGCCAGCGTCCAAAGCCTATGAAGCAATCCAAAAAGGCGTTGCAGACGGCGCAATGTTCCCCTTCGAAGCCATCGCGGGTTTCCGTTTGGGCGAGCTGGTGAACTACCACCTCGAAATTCCGGGCGGTCTGTACACAACACCTTTCGCAGTCATGATGAACCCAGCAAAATACGACAGCCTGTCAGACGAGCACAAGAAAGTGTTGGCAGATGTTGGTGGCATAAACGGTGCCAAAATTATCGGTGCGGCGTGGGATGATGCGGACGCGATCGGTCGCCAAGCAGCTGTCGATCAAGGCGGTGTTTTCCACACGCTTGAGGGTACAGAGCTTGCACGCTGGACAGATGCGATCGCCTTCATGGACGGCGCATGGATCGAAAAAGCCAACGCAGCCGGTCACGATGGCGCAGCGCTTTTGAAAGATCTAAAAGCAACAATCGCGAAATACTCTAATTAAAAGAAATGCGGCATCAGAGGCGACTTTGATGCCGCACCTTTTTCGAAGGACATCCCTTGGAAACTTTCCTAAAACGCATCTCCAACGTGCTGGCTGCATTCGCAAGCCTGATCTTGTTGCTTGTGATGTTCACAACATTTGCAGACGTCGTTGGGCGCTATTTTTTCAACGCTCCCGTTACATACGCGGTTGAGCTGATCCAACTTGGCATGGGCCTGCTGGTCCTGTTCGGCCTTGCAATCACAACGTTAGAACGCGGCCACATCGCGGTCGATCTTGTCGAGAGCATGGTTCCCACAATCGTGCAAAGGGTCTTCGCCACTTTCGCAGCCCTTTGTGGCATTGTCTTTATCGGCCTCATTTCATGGCGCCTTTGGGATCGCGGCATCAAATTCATGGGGGATGGTCTGGCGACCGATGTTCTGTTCCTGCCCGTTTGGCCCGTCGTCGTCCTTATGGCGATTGCAGCAGGTATCGCAACGCTGATCGCAATTGCCCAACTTTTCATGCCGGGACTTAATAAAAAGACCCCAGAATTCGATAAAGATATGGACGTCTAATGGACCCGATTACAATTGGCATACTCTGCTTCCTAGCCCTTTTCGTCCTCCTCATCATGACCGTGCCAATTGGCTTTGCCATGGGCCTATGCGGCCTTGTAGGCATGTCGATGATCATTGGCGTTGGCCCGTCCTTGTCGCTGTTTGGCACGACGGTTTATGAAACCACGGCTACATATGATCTGTCGATTATTCCCCTGTTCGTTCTGATGGGGGCTGTCGCTGCGCGTTCTGGACTTAGCAAAGAACTCTACGGTGCGTTCAACGCGTGGTTCGGCGCGTTCCGTGGTGGTTTGGCGCTTGCGACCGTCGGCGCATGCGGCGCATTCGCAGCAATCTGCGGATCATCTGTTGCGACAGCCGCGACCATGTCAAAAGTCGCGCTACCAGAAATGAAACGCTACAAATATTCCGAAAGCCTTGCCACAGGATCAGTCGCGGCTGGCGGTATCATTGGCATTCTCATTCCGCCGTCTGTTGTGTTGGTGCTCTACGGTGTGCTCACCGAGACCTCGATTGGTGATCTTTTCATTGCAGGCTTCCTGCCCGGCATCCTGACCATCGTTGGCTTCATGTTGGTCGTCGTAGTTGTCACGCGCCTGAACCCCGAGAGCGGTCCCGCAGGGGAAAAAATCCCCCTTAAGGAAAAATTCGCAGCACTTGGGCGCACATGGGCGATCATACTTTTGTTTGGCCTTGTTATTGGTGGCATCTATTTTGGCGTCTTCACCCCTACAGAAGCCGCAGGCATTGGCGCGGTCGGTGCGTTCGCAATTTCGGCACTGCGCCGTCGTATGACATTGGCAAACACCCGTGATGCGTTGATGGAAACAGTGAAAACCACGGCGATGATCTTCACCATTCTTATCGGTGCTTTGACGCTCAACAATCTCATGGTGTTCTCTGGAATCGCCTCTGCGCTGTCTGGCTTTGTGTCCGGCTTAGACATGCACCCAATGGCTGTTATGGCAATCATTTTGCTCATCTACTTGGTCATGGGCTGCTTCCTGGACGCGCTGGCAATGATCTTGCTGACCGTGCCAATCTTCTTTCCGATTATCGCAGACCTTGGATTTGACCCTGTTTGGTTCGGTATCATCGTTGTCATGGTCGTAGAGCTTGGCCTGATCACACCCCCCATCGGAATGAACGTATTCGTCATAAAAGGTATGGTGCCAGACGTAAAACTATCCTCGATCTACAAAGGCGTTATCCCCTTCGTGATCGCGCAGTTCATCTTGATCATCATGGTCTTCCTGATCCCCGACATCGCACTTTGGCTACCCGAAAGCGCACGCGCGTTTCGATGAGTATGAAGGCACCCACACTTGACCTTATCTGTCGTCTTGAGGTTGAGCTTGATCCTATCCGTGAAATGGGTCCGGGGCGCGCAGGCCAACGTCGGATCATTCCTATCGTTGGCGGCACTGTTACCGGTGAATTGCTATCAGGCAAAATCCTGAACCTGGGGGCGGATTGGCAGACCATTTTCAAGGATGGCCTCGCGGAACTGGACACACGATATGCATTTGAAACCCATGATGGCGCATTGATCGAAATTACCAACTACGGCTTTCGTCATGGTCCACAGGAGGTGATGCAGGCAATGGCGCGCGGCGAAGATGTGTCGGCTGAGGATTACTACATGCGCACACACGCACGTCTGGAAACAGGCGATGCGCGATACGCTTGGGTAAACCAAACGCTATTTGTCGGCAAAGGTCACCGCGAAAAATCACGCGTTATTCTTGATCTGTATGCATTGAACTGATGACAGCGCAGGCAAGTATCGTTTAGCGTAAATTAAACACAAAAATTCGAACGTTCGGACGCATGTAAGTCAAAATAACCTTGCCAAGGGGCTTCACGCACCTAAGTCCTTTAGTATGATAAAAATCAACGAACTCCGCCCCGATCACGTCAGCGACATAATCCAAATGGCGCTTTCTGACCATGTGAGTTTTAAGGACATTCAGCGCGAATACGGGATCACTGAAAAGCATGTCAAAGCACTGATGCGCGACACCTTGAAAACTGGAAGCTATAAGGCTTGGCGCAAACGTGTACGCGATTTTGGCGACCGCAGGGCGACTTACAAATAGAGAACGCGGCGCTGCCAGCTCTCTTCCCTTCCAGCGCACGAGATGTAAGTAACGCACATGTCCAAAAAAACTCTCAATCGCGTAAATCTTGAAGCCCTGGGTGCAGAGCAGTTGGCAGACTTGCTGATGGAAATCAGTACAGGTAGCGCTGATATTAAAAGACGGTTGCGTTTGGAACTAAGCCACCATCTTGGCGCAGAAGAACTGGCCCATGAGGTCCGCAAGCGACTGGCATCTTTGCGAAAATCCAACAGTTTTGTAGGCTGGCGTAGACGCAAGGCGCTCATCAAAGATCTCAACACGCAAGCCGCAATGATAACGGAGAAGATCGCACCTACAGATCCGACAATCGCGTTCGATTTGCTTTGGCAATTCTTGGAAATGGCTCCGTCAATTCATGGGCGTGTAGACGACAGCAAGGGCGATGTCGGCGAGGTTTTTCATACAGTCAAACAACATTTTTCTGAAATCGCACCCCGCGCACGTCTTGATGTTGGTGATTTAGCCGATCGCGTTTGGGGTGCTATTTTAGAGAACGGCCATGGTGAATGGGACGGAATAATTTCCCTTGTTGCCCCCGCACTTGGACCCGCTGGTTTGGCCCATTTAGTCGACCTCATCAAAGAGTATGGAAAGGCTCCAAGCGAAGGTGTTTCAACGGACCACGAAGCGATCCAATTTCTACGCCAATTGCGTGGTGGCGCAGATTATGCAGCACAGCGTAAAGCCCAATTTGTCAAAGAATGCCTGCAAGAAATCGCAGCCCTTCAAGGGGATACTACCGCGTATATCGCCCAGTATTCTGACGAAGACCTACAGCGTAAAAATATAGCGGCGGAGGTCGCTCTGCTTTTGCTTTCACAAAACCGTGCACACGAAGCACTAGAGATGTTACGCGATGTCCACCCTGATGCCAGCTACTCTGAACAAGTGGCATGGGACGACGCATATATCGCGTGCTTATTGGAACTGGGACAGAACGAAGACGCGCAAGAACACCGTTGGTCCAGCTTTCTGGAAACACTGAATGTTGATCAATTGCGCGACTACCTCAAAGGTCTGCCTGACTTTGACGATGTCGAGGCCGAAGATCAGGCCAAAGCGCATGTATTGGAATACCCAGATGCCGCCCGCGCTCTGCAATTTTGCCTGCTTTGGCCAGATTTACTGACAGCGTCGCATCTCATCTGCGCGCGTGCGGACGAGATAGGTAGCGATACGCCCTCACGCACTGCACATACTGTAGAAGCCCTTCGATTGCGTCATCCGCTTGCTGCTATGTTGGTCTTGCGAGGGGGGATTGATCACATTTTAGATCATGCACAGTCCTTCAGATACGGCGATGCGGCGGATGCGCTTGCGGACTGCGCTGCACTTGATACCGATATTTTGGATTACATGGGCTTTCCCACGCACGATCAATTCATCTCGCTTCTTCGCTCACAATATCAACGTCACTTAGCGTTTTGGAAGAAGGTCGATTGAGGGATGTTTTGGGCTGGATCAAACATGTAAGCCAGCCAAATTTCATGTGTTATTTCACACGCGCAAACCGCTTTCAGCATCGAAATAACGCGCCAGCTCTGGCTTGATTGTGAAGCCAATTGTGCTGCCCATATCAACCGCTGGAGGCTTTTCAGTCTTAGCAATAAATTCGACGCCAGTTGCTGTCACAAGATGCACGAGCGCGTATTCTCCAAGGTTTTCAACCAGCTCAAGACGACCCTCTACAACGGCGTCACCTGCATTGGTGAGAACCATGTGCTCTGGCCGTAGGCCGACCTGATGGTTGGCCGCAAGTTCTTTGCCAAGGGATCTGCCTGCATTTTCGGCAAGATCACCTGTCGAGAAGAAATTCATCTTGGGGCTACCAATGAACTGCGCAACAAATGCATTTGTCGGGCGTTCATAAAGTTCAATAGGGGAGCCAACCTGTTCGATCCGGCCATCGCGCAGAACCACGATCTTGTCAGCGAGTGTCATCGCTTCGACTTGGTCGTGGGTCACGTAGACCATGGTGGTTGCCAAACGCTGGTGCAAGCGCGCGATTTCGAGACGTGTTTGAACACGCAAAGCCGCATCAAGGTTAGAGAGCGGTTCGTCGAACAAAAACACCTCTGGATCGCGCACAATCGCACGACCAATGGCAACGCGCTGGCGCTGACCACCAGATAGATTGCGCGGGCTACGATCTAAGTAATCTGTGATCTGAAGGATTTCTGCGGCTGCGGATACGCGGCGTTCGATTTCTTTTGGATCTGTCTTAGCCTGCTTCAGTCCAAACGCCATGTTCTTATAGACAGTCATGTGCGGATAAAGTGCGTAGGATTGGAACACCATCGCAACGCCGCGCTTGGAGGCAGCAACGTCGTTCACAACCGTGTCGCCAATTGCGACTGTGCCGTCTGAAATCTCTTCAAGACCCGCAATCATGCGCAACAATGTGGATTTACCGCAGCCCGATGGGCCAACAAAGACAACAAATTCGCCATCTTCGATATCAAGGTCCACGCCGTGCATAACCTGCGTGTCACCATAGCTTTTGCGTACGTCGCGTAGTGTCAGACCAGCCATTTCGACTCCAATTCTTTTATTTCACGCCCAAGAGTTGCGGCGAATTCGGGATATGTTTCAGGAAGGTCGCCCCAGAGCTGACGATTGGTCAAAAACGCATCGGAGCCAAGAAGGGCCTCGAGGTCGTTCCAGCTGGGTTCGACATATTTAAACGGGATTTTGCCAGCCGCGACGTGGCACGAAAAGACGTACCAGCTTGCGATGCTGCGGATTGCGTAGATGGGCATGATGCCCTGCTCTAGGCAGCCTGCAAGGGTCGGGCGGATAAAGATCGGAAACTTCGCCATGCCGTCTGCGCAAATGCGTGCAACTGTGTCGCCGATGGCCTGATTACTAAAGCGACGTGCGATGTCGGCAAGGTAATCTTTTTTGGAAAAGGGCAGATCAATGGTGATCGCGGGCAGGACTTCGTTGGTTTCGAAATTCTGGAAGTGTTCGTTCAAGTGCGGGACACGCATTGCAGCATCGAAGGTTTCAACGCCCTCTAAAGCGGCCATGTAGGCAAGCGCCGTGTGGCCACCATTTAGGACGCGGATTTTAGTTTCCTCGTAGGGATCAACGTCGTTGGTGACGGTGACGCCCGACTGCGCCAAATCTGGCATCGGGGCGGTGGCGCTGTCTTGGAGAACCCATTGAATGAAATCCTCGGCCATGATGGGCGAAGTGACGTCGCTGCCAATAAGCGCGGAGAGTTCTGGACCGAGTTCCGCAGGGCTGCGCGGTGTGATGCGATCCACCATAGAGCAGGGGAAAGCGACATTTGCATCCACCCAAGTTGCGAGCGTGTCGTCACCGCATGCAGTGAGGTAGGCATGCAGATTGCGACGCAGCATTTTGCCGTTCTGGCGGATGTTGTCACAGCACGCGATGGTCAATGGTGCGCCCGTGTTGGCAACGCGCTGTGTGAGGGCGGCGCGCAGGTAGCCATAGACACTTTGGGCTTTGTCTCCCGCAATTTCAGCAGCGATTGTTGGATCAGTTGCGTTCAGATCGCCGTTGGGATCGGTATAATAGCCGCTTTCCGTGACGGTGATTGTGACCAAATGCACGGATGTTTTGGACAAAAGCGCTTCTGCATCAGCTTGGGCACTGCCCCAGTCGACAAAGTGCACATGAGAGCGAACGCGGCGTAGCGCGACTTCGCCCTCTGCGGAATAGGATTTAAGAAAATAACCGTCGTGGCGCGCGATATCCGCGTCGGCCTCGTTGAAGTGACCAGATTCAGACCCGCGCAAGTTGACGGCAGCAATGCCCCAACGCAAATCGCCGGAAACGTCCATGTAATCATCCAAATACACCGCCTGATGCGCGCGATGAAAGGCACCAAATCCAAGATGAACAACGCCGATTTGGCAAGCCGAGCGGTCATATTTTGACGCTGAAATCGGTGTGAGTGTCGCACTGTTCATGAGGTCGTCTCCAATTGCGGTGCGAGATCTTTGCGCGCTGTATCGCGATATTCGGAAGGGGTCATGCCCTTCACTTTCAAGAAATGCCGATTAAAGTTTGCAAGGTTTTTGAAACCAGCCATCTGCGAAATTGAGGTGATCTGGTCGTCAGATGCATAGAGCATACCACAGGCTTCGCCAATGCGAATGCGGTTCAGGAATTCCACAAAACTGTGGCCTGTGACAGACTGAAAATTGCGACTAAACGTGATCTCGGTCATGTTCGCCATTTTGGCGGCTTGCCCAACGGTTAGGCCATCGCTGAATTCTTTGACAATGTGATCAACAACTTCGGCGATACGCGCTTGTTTGCTGCCACCCTCCGGTTGGATAAGCTTGGCTATAGAAAGCGTCTTCTTTTCCGCATGCTCATTCAAACGCACAAGGAAACGTACGAACGCAAGAATGCGTTCCGCCCCCTTATTATCGCGAATGGATTCCATGTGACCGCGCGCGAATGTCGGGTTGAAGCCCTCGAAATGGATGCCCGATTGTGCGAGCATCAACAATTGCAAAACCTGTGAAAATTCAGGAAAACCATCGGCAAGTTTTTCAACACTTTGGTGGCTGAATTGAACCAGCATATCGCGCGTTGGCGCAGGTTCAGTCCAAGCGCGATCCGTGATCCAATTGTGGGGCAAATTTGGCCCCGTCATAAAGAGATCACCCGCTTTGAAATCGCCAATGTAGTCGCCCACAAACGCCTTGCCACGTGTTGCTGTGATCAAGTGCAGTTCGTATTCTTCATGCGCATGCCAACGGCATAAATCTGTCGGCCACCCGTGTTCAAGGTAACGTATAGATCGCGTGCTGCGATCAACCATTTCGATTTCGGGTGCGATAATTGACATCAGATCACCTAAGCACGTTGCCGCCATCGACACCGATGGTCTGCGCGGTCATATAAGATGATTGCTCGCTTGCAAGGAAAACCGCGGCGCGGGCGACGTCATCTGGGGTTCCCATATATCCCAACGGAACGGCCTCGCCGACTTCGCGTTTCTTCTGGCCAATTTCTTTGTCTTCGAATTTTGCGAAAAGTGCATCCACAGTTTTCCACATCGGCGTGTCTATCACGCCCGGGCTAATAGCGTTGACGCGAATTTTATGCGGCGCAAGCGCCAATGCGCTGGACTGCGTGTAGCTAATGACAGCGGCTTTTGTGGCGCAATAATGTGCAACCAAAGCTTCGCCACGATGTCCCGCTTGCGAGGCCATGTTAATGATGGATCCACCCTGCCCCTGAGCAACCATGGATTTCGCACACCCTTGGAGTACTGCGTAAAACGCGCGGACATTGACACCAAACAGGCGATCCAACTGAGGCAAATCCCCCTTTTCCAACACGCTGCCCATTGCGAACAGAGCGGCATTGTTGAACAGGATGTCCGGCTTGATGTCTGCAATCCATTCACCAAGCGCGCTCAGATCTGCATCCTCAAGCAAATCAAAGCGTTTATAGATCGCAGGGCCTTCAAAGCTGTCAGCAATGTCCGTCGCATAGACGGTCGCTCCTAGGGCCGCAAAATGTGCAACCGCACTGGTGCCAATGCCACCAGATGCACCAGTGACCAAGGCAACCTTGCCGGTCAGATCTGTTGGTGCAGCGTTTAACATTACTTAACGGCTCCGAATGTAAGGCCCGCAACCAGCTGCTTCTGACAGAACCATCCAAGGACAACGATAGGTGCAATCGCGGCGGTAGATACCGCTGACAGGCGTCCAAAGAACAGACCTTCTGGCGCACGGTTGCCCTCGATCAGGGTGGACAGTGTGGAGGCGTTGAATGTCGTTAGACGCACAGTCCAGTACGCTTCGTTCCAGCAGAAGATGAAGGTCAAAAGCGCTGTGGATGCGATGCCACCCCATGCGAGAGGGATCAGGATGTCCTTGATTTCACCCCATGTGCTAACGCCATCCATCTTACCGGCTTCGATGATCTCTTTCGGGATCTCTTTGAAGTAGGTGAACAGCATCCAAATCACGATAGGCAGATTGACCAAGCATAGGACAAGGATCACCAGAAAGTGGGTGTCAAAGATGCCGAGTGTGTTTTTGGTCAGGAAGGTCATCGGATACAGAACCGCCGCCGCTGGCAACATTTTGGTCGAAAGCATCCACATCAGGATATCTTTGGTATGACGGCTAGGATCGAAGGCCATCGCGTAGGCCGCGGGGACACCCACGATCAACGCAAACAACGTCGCAAAACCAGATGTGATCACGGAATTCATCGCAAACTTCCAGTAATCATAGTTCTGCGTCATGTTGGTGTAGTTATCCAACGTGGGCGTGAAAAAGAACAGGTGCTCTGGGTTAACCGCGTCTTGGTCCGTCTTGAGGCTGGTAAAGACCAACCAGAAAATCGGGAAGAAGAAGATCAATCCGATGGACCATGCAGCGACGGGCCATAGAATTGAACTTAGCTTGGATTGTTGTGCTACAGTTGCCATTGTTCTTACCCTTAATCCATCAAGCTTTTGCCAACCATGCGAAGCAAGAAAATCGCGATGATGTTGGCTAGGATGACTGCGAAGATGCCTGTGGCGCTAGCAGCACCGATGTTATTATTTGCGAATTCACCAATCAGGTACGGAAGGTTCTTGTTTCCGTTACCGCGGCTGACGATTTCGATCTCTGCATAAAGCGAGAGGTGGAAGATTGACTGGATCATGATCACAATTGCGATTGGGCGGGCCAAGTGCGGAACTGTGAGGTTGATGAACTGGGACCATGGGCTTGCGCCGTCCAGTGTTGCCGCTTCTTTCTGACTTTCATCTTCGGACTGTAGGGATGTCATGAAGATCAGGACCGCAAAGGGAGTCCATTGCCACGTCACCATCATGATAACCGCATATGCAGAGGTTTGCGTGGCACGGAACGAGATCGGTTCAATCTGCGGCCAAAGGTTAAAGAACCAGCCCAACACAGGGAAATCGCGCAGTCCGTCGATTAAGATGTTCAAACCGCCAACTGCGATGCCTTGAAGCCCCAGAACCGGATCAAGGATCATATTGATCCATAGAACACCGTTCACCGCGGGCATCACAAAGAAGGGGGAAATCAGCAAAACGCGTACGATGCCACGTCCCGGGAAAGATTTGTTGACCAACACGGCAATACCAAGACCTAACACAACGGTAAGGACCAAAATACTGGCCACGATAAAAACCGAATTTTGGATCGCAAACCAAAAATCCTTGGCGTTCAACACGTATTCGTAATTGCCGAAACCGCGCCAATTGCTCAGTGCAGGTTTCGTCCATTCAGGCCGGATCGAACTGTTTAGCACGTAGCGGATGAAAGAAAAGTACAACGTCATGGAAAGCGGTACGAGCATCCAAATTAGCAAAAGCAAGACAGCGGGTGTCTGAAGGATGCGTGGGAGCGTTCTATCGGCCATAGCTCGGGTCACCTGTTAGAATCAAAAATTGAAATTAAGATTGTGTATAGCGGGTTTTCGCATAGCGAGCAGCGTTTGGGATGTGCCGCATTCAAGCTAACAAAAATAACAACTTTAGGGGGTGGGGGTGAAGAGCCCAGTTTACACCGGGCCCTTCTGATCTAGTCATTTAGAAAAGGGGTTAGTAGTAACCCGCTTCCTTCATGATTGCGTCTGCCGCTGCTTGTGACGCTGCAAGTGCTTCGTCTACAGACTTCGCGCCGGACAATGCCGCTGCGATTTCTTGTGCTACTGCAGAACCAACTTCTGGGAACTC
>NZ_JABBAM010000154.1 GCF_018607965.1 Planktotalea sp. | reverse complement strand
TCTGCCATCGCTCTCGCTGCAACCGTCATCTTTTGGTTATGAGTCCTGACCCTAGCATGAATCGGCATGTGAAATCACGAATTCTGCCACAATTCTCTGATTGCCGGTTTTCGCTTCGTTGCGATTAGCTGGAGTCTTGAGCGGCTGGCAAGCAGCTAAAAAAGTAAATGGCATTTAGGGAATTGAACAAAAAATGACTTCGGGGGAAATTTTTGAGTGAGCTGTCATTTTTGGAAAATAGCTCAGAATTTGATGCAAAAAGGGCAAAGTGTTCGAATCACCTGCTAACTGGTGCTGCTAGAGAGAATCGAACTCTCGACCTCTCCCTTACCAAGGGAGTGCTCTACCTCTGAGCTATAGCAGCGCCGTGTGGGCGGCTGAATAGTCGCGTTTCAATACTCACGCAAGCGCAATCTGGACGCTTACATTCACGTGCGTTAGAGAAGGCATATGACACAGACGAAAGAACCCAAAAAGCAGGCCAAGAAACCGAATTCTCGTGAGGATCGGTTGAAAGCGGCATTGAAGGCGAATTTGGGTCGGCGTAAAGCACAAGAAAAAGTGCGAACAAGCGCAGAGCAGGATCACACGCCCGAGGGCGGCATTAAAGAGTAGGGCAGGCACATGGATTCCATTCTCGTTCGAGGCAACGGCGCGCTTAACGGACAAATTCCGATTGCGGGTGCAAAGAACACCGTTCTTAAACTGATGTGCGCTGCGCTGTTGACGGATGAACCCATGACGTTAACCAATGTGCCGCGCTTAGCGGATATAGGCACGCTGAGTGACGTTCTTGAATCACTTGGTTGCGAAATTGCTCAGCTTTCTGACGGACGTGTGCTGGCGCTGAACGCGACAGAATTAACTTCGCACAAAGCGGACTATGATTTGGTGCGCAAGTTGCGGGCGTCTTTTAACGTGCTCGGCCCCATGCTGGCCCGCGCGGGTGAGGCAATTGTTTCGATGCCTGGCGGCTGTGCGATTGGTGCGCGCGCTGTGGATATGCACTTGGATGCGCTAGAATGTCTTGGTGCAACGATTGAATTGAAAGATGGCTACGTCCACGCGACTGCGCCGAATGGCTTGACGGGCGCAGTAATCCCGCTGCGCTTTGCGTCCGTTGGTGCAACGGAAAATGCGATGACAGCTGCGTGCTTGGCCAAGGGCACGACAATCATCAAAAACGCGGCGCGTGAACCGGATACAAAGGCGCTTGCGGATTGTCTGATCGCGATGGGCGCGCAGATTGAAGACGCTGGAACCGAGACAATCACAATACAAGGTGTCGATAAACTGCATGGCGCAACACAAGCCGTCATTCCGGATCGCATCGAAATGGGTACGTTCATGATCGCCCCAATGATTGTGGGTGGTTCAGTTGAACTGCTTGGGGGTCGCCTTGATCTGATCCCGTCTTTTGCGGAAAAGATGCAAGAAGCAGGTGCTGTCATTGAAGAGACCAAGCTTGGTTTGAAAGTGACCAATCCCGGAAATGGCATCAATCCAGTGAACGTCACAACCGAGCCCTTCCCAGGCTTCCCCACAGACCTTCAGGCGCAATTCATGGCGATGATGTGCTTTGCGGATGGTGTCAGTGTTTTGAATGAGACGATTTTCGAAAACCGCTTTATGCACGCCCCTGAACTTTTGCGCATGGGCGCGAATGTTGAAGTGCGCGGCGGTACAGCGACAGTCACTGGTGTTGATAAAATGAACGGTGCTCAAGTCATGGCAACGGATTTGCGCGCGTCTGTTTCTTTGATCCTTGCGGGTCTACGCGCAGAGGGAGAGACGCAAGTGAACCGCGTCTATCACCTTGATCGCGGATACGAGAAGATCGAAGAAAAGCTAAGCGCAGTGGGCGCAAATATCGAACGGGTCTCTGGGCGATGATCGAGGATGCGCGCTTTGAAGATGGTGTAGAAGCCTCCCTAAATGTGGGTGCACAGGACGCGGACAACCTTCAAATCATGTCTGCGCTTGTGCAGGACAGCGTGTTCCCCTCTGCGGAGATGCGGTTTGTCGCGTCCGAGGGGCGTTTTGCTGTACTGCTCAATCGTTTCCGTTGGGAAGACGGTGACAAGCGCGCGCCAGAGCGTGTGCAATCGCTGTTGCATTTTACAGAAGTAAGCAACGTCTCAAGCCAAGGTATTGATCGTGCGGACAAAGACATGATCTTGTCTATTCTTAGCGTTGAATTTGAACCAACCGAGGCACCCTCAGGCCATGTTATTATGACGCTGGCTGGCGACGGTGCGATCCGTTTGGACGTGGAAGCATTGGACGTCACTTTGAAAGACGTGACGCGCCCCTATGTGGCACCGTCAAAGAAAACGCCAAACCACGAAGAATGATGCGACGGAAAATATGCGTCGCGCCGTTTCACCCTGTATGAGAATAAAAAACAGGGACATTTGAAACAATGCAGCGCCTTTTGAGACCACTGGTCTTTCTATCGCTCCTTTTGTCAGGGGCGATTTTTGGGTTCTTTTACGCATGGGTCTGCTCAACCATGTGGGGCCTGGATACGCTTGATCCAAACACAGCAATTGCTGCGATGAACGCGATGAATATCTCGGTGCGCAATGGCGTGTTTATGCCAGCGTTCTTCGGCACGCCCGTGGCTCTAATACTGACAAGTGTCATCGCGCTTCTCTCGGGTCAGCGCAAAGTTGCGTTTTGGATCGGTGCAGGTGCGTTTGTCTATATAGTGGGTGCGTTCATCCCGACAGCCAGTATCAACGTCCCGATGAACATTGCGCTAGAAGCATATTCTGACCCGCTCCCCCGTGAGCAAGCTCAATCAATTTGGGATGCCTATTCGCCGCGCTGGCAATTCTGGAATATCGCGCGCACCTTTGCTTCTGGGATTACGCTCTTGATGGTTGGCCTTGGCTTGTACGCGTTGCCGCGTCGCAGCTAAGCGCCCTTGAGACTGTCCATTTCTGACGCTAAGTTTGGGCTTAGACACAGGGGGACGCCAATGCCGCAATTTCTAAGCACGAGTGATGCAGATTTCGAAGCCCGTTTTACGGACGTTCTAAACGCGAAACGTGAAGATAGTCCTGACGTGGATGCAATCGTTACTGATATTATTGCCGACGTGCGTGCACGCGGGGACGCAGCCGTGATTGATCTGACTACAAAGTTCGATCGCATGACGCTTACCCCAGAAACGCTTGCGTTTTCACCCGAAGAAATTGAAGCAGCTTGCGCAAGCGTGCCGGATGCTGAACGCGCGGCCCTCGAAATGGCGGCTTCCCGCATTCGGGCCTATCACGAACGCCAAATGCCAGAGAATGCAAGCTGGACCGACAGCATTGGTGCGACCCTAGGGTGGCGCTGGACCGCTGTTTCTGCGGCTGGCCTTTATGTGCCGGGCGGCTTGGCATCCTATCCGTCTTCCGTCTTGATGAATGCGATCCCTGCCAAGGTTGCAGGCGTCGAACGTCTAGCAATCGTCGTGCCTACACCCGACGGCATCGCCAACCCCGCCGTTCTTTTGGCGGCACGTATCGCTGGTGTCGATGAAATCTATCGTATCGGTGGTGCGCAAGCGATTGCAGCCCTTGCCTACGGAACCGAGACGATCAAACCCGTCGATAAGATCACAGGTCCAGGCAATGCATTTGTCGCTGCCGCAAAACGCCGTGTGTTTGGGAAGGTTGGCATCGATATGATCGCGGGCCCGTCCGAAATCCTAGTGATCGCAGACAAAGACAACGATCCCGATTGGATTGCGCTCGATCTCCTCAGCCAAGCCGAACACGATGAAAGTGCGCAATCTTTATTAATTACAGACGATGAAGCGTTTGGAAAAGCAGTTGCAGAGGCGGTGAACAAGCGCCTCGAAACCCTAGAACGGCGCGCGATTGCGGGTATTAGTTGGCGGGATTATGGTGCAATCATCACCGTGCAAAACCTTGATGAAGCTGCGGTGCTGTCAAACCGTATCGCGCCAGAGCACTTAGAGTTGTGTGTGGCTGATCCTGATGCACTGAGCGAGAAATGTGTCCATGCGGGCGCGATCTTCCTTGGCCAATGGACTCCTGAAGCAATCGGCGACTACATCGGTGGACCCAATCACGTTCTGCCCACAGCCCGCTCTGCGCGCTTTTCCTCCGGTCTGTCCGTTATGGATTTCATTAAACGCACAACGCTTGCACGTATGACACCACAAGCCTTGCGCGCGATTGGTCCTTCTGCTGAAGTGCTCGCAACATCCGAAAGCCTGCAGGCACATGGCCTGTCCGTGACTGCGCGCTTACAAAAATTGAACGAGTAAACCTATGTCCCGCATCGCGAACATCGAAATTGACGACCGCAACCTACCGGCTCCAACGCCCGAGATTGAGCAAGAACGCAAAGTTGCGGTGTTTGATCTGCTCGAAGACAATTCTTTCGTGCTCCCATCGCGTGAAGATCGCGCGGCACCCGAGGGACCATATAATCTGACGTTGGCAATTCGTGAAAAGCGGCTGGTGTTTGATATCAAAACAGCCACAAAAGATCCGGCGGCAGAATTTCACCTGTCGCTCGGGCCCTTTCGCCAAGTGGTTAAAGATTACTTCCAGATTTGCGAAAGCTACTTCACAGCCGTAAAAAACCTGCCCCCTAGCCAGATTGAGACCATTGATATGGCGCGGCGCGGAATTCACATGGAGGGCAGCCGCATTCTGCAAGAGCGTCTTGAGGGCAAGGCAGAAATCGACATCGACACGGCCCGACGTCTTTTCACCCTTATTTGCGTTTTGCATTTTGGTGGGTGACGTGATTCAGGACCTTCCTCAGTCGGTCCTGTTTTGCTGCGATCATAACGCAGTGCGATCCCCCATGGCCGAAGGGATAATGAAAAAATTCTACGGTACGCAAACGTATGTTCAGTCCGTCGGCGTCTACAATGATCTTGAGATCGATGGTTTTTCCATTGCGATTTGTGCTGAAATGGGTGTCGAGTTACAGCGCCATCGCTCACGCTCATTCGACGAGATGGAGCAATTTGGCGATGACCTTAGTTCGTTTGATTTGATTGTCGCCTTGTCACCAGCCAGTCAACGTCGCGCTTTGGATCTAACGCGCGTCTTTCATTTAGAGGTGGAGTATTGGCCAACGATGGACCCGACGGGTCTAGGTGAAACACGCGATGCCAAGCTAAACGCATATCGCCAGTCTCGTGATCAAATCATTTCGCAATTGACCAAAAAATGGGGAGCGGCGCGGCCTTAGTCTGTCTCGGACAGCGCAACCATAAGATCAGCCAGAGTGGCAAGCGGTGCTGAACCGGCCGTGTCATCACCGTCTGCAATTTCTTGTAGCCCGATTAAACTTGCATAGAAAAGTCGAGGCATATCAGGGTTTTTCAGTCCCATTTCGTCAAATATTCCAGCCAAAAACTCCAACCGGTCCTGATCAACACGGCGCACAGCGTCGGCCACTTTGGCGTCACCCTTGGCCCAAGCTCTGATCGCAGGTTCTGCGCCAATGCCGCTGTATCGAGCTTGCGGTTCTGTCGAAATTTTCGCGAGTGCGCGCAATTTTTGCACCGCGTCTGTGACCGTACCCAATGCCTCGATAATACCTTGCGTTGCTTGCACTTCCCAATGTTCTAACATCGCTGTTTGAAACGCATGAACGTCCTTGAAATGCCAATAGAACGATCCCTTGGTGGTTCCCAAGGTCCGCGCCAAGGGTTCCGCTTTCAGCGCCTGTGGCCCTGTTGTGGTCAGTGCGCGAAAACCTGCGGCAATCCAATCAATTTGTGACAATCTGCTCATGCCAAAACATACGCTATCGTATTGACCTGTTCAAGATGAAATAATATACGCTAGCGTATGGATGCCTTGATGCGAGCAAACTAATGTGGAGCGCATCAACGCCAATGGGACTAACAACCGGTTTTCACCTTTTCATTGGAGCCTCTGAAATTATGGGGCCGATCCAAGCCGCTGATCTTGGCGGTTTCCACGCTGGGTATCGCATTCCTTGCGCGCAGGAAGAACCAGAGCTTGGCACTGTTCATCATCGCGATCCAAACCGGGTTTTCAGGGCTCTTCTTGTTCTATAATCTGACAGCTTTTGATGGGCTTTTCACACTACCTCTACGGACCGTGTTTCTGCTTGTTTTTGCCTTCATGGGCGAGTCGATTTACAAAGACGCTTGAAAACAAAAAAAGACCCTCAACGCAGAACGTCGAGGGTCACTCAAAACCAAGCCGTGCCGCCCATGCTACCCGAGGAGGCGCCGTGCGATGACCTGAGCTTGAATTTCTGCAGCACCTTCAAAGATATTCAAAATACGCGCATCACACAAAATACGCGAAATTTTATATTCCAGCGCAAACCCGTTACCGCCATGAATCTGCAGCGCATTATCCGCTGCAGTCCACGCAACACGTGCACCCAAAAGCTTGGCCATGCCTGCCTCAAGGTCACACCGCCGCCCCGCGTCCTTTTCGCGTGCAGAGAAATACGTAAGCTGACGTGCGATCATGATTTCCACTGCCATCATCGCAATTTTGCCAGACACGCGTGGGAAATCAATCAGGCTTTTGCCGAATTGTTTGCGATCTTCGGCGTATTGCATCCCTACATCCATCGCCGATTGTGCAACGCCAATTGCGCGGGCCGCTGTTTGAATACGCGCGCTTTCGAACGTTTCCATCAACTGCTTGAAACCTTTACCTTCCTCTTTGCCCAGCAGGTTTTCGCCCTTCACACGAAAGCCATCAAAGGCCAGTTCATATTCCTTCATGCCGCGATACCCAAGGACCTCGATTTCGCCGCCGGTCATGCCCTCAGTTGGGAATGGAACCTCGTCAGTGCCAGGCGTTTTTTCGGCCAAGAACATCGACAGACCTTTGTGATCTGACGTAGCTGAATCGGTGCGCGCAAGGAGCGTCATGATCTGCGTGCGGGCCGCGTGGGTGATCCAGGTCTTGTTGCCCGTCACTTTATAATCGCCGTTTTCATCCTTGACGGCGCGCGTGCGCAGGGCCCCCAGATCAGAGCCTGTGTTCGGCTCTGTGAAAACGGCGGTTGGCAGTGTTTCCGCAGAGGCCAGTTGTGGCAGCCATTTTTGCTTCTGCTCTTCTGTACCACCGGCGATGATCAACTCGGCCGCGATTTCAGAGCGCGTTCCAAGAGAGCCGACACCAATATAGCCACGTGAAAGTTCCTCGGACACAACGCACATGGATGCCTTGGATAGACCAAAACCACCGTATTCTTCTGGAATAGTCAGGCCGAATACGCCCATCTCGGCTAACTCGTCGATGACCTCCATTGGAATTAACTCGTCCTTGAGGTGCCATTCATGCGCAAAGGGTTCAACCTTTTCAACGGCATAACGGCGGAACTGATCGCGGATCATTTCCAGTTCTTCATCTAGACCAGAGGCACCAAACATCGTGGCACCGGCTTGCTGCTGCATCAGTTCTACAAGGCGCGAACGTGCGGCTTGGGTATTACCACCTTGGGTCAGAGTCATGACTGCGGGGCCCATCGTGGAGCGCATGTCATCTTGGCCAAGCCCGATATCTTGCAGGCGCAGAATTTCGCCCTGATTCATCGGAATGCCACCGTAGATCTGCCAAAGGTACTCACCGAATGAGATCTGTAAGAGCAGTTGTTCTAGCTCGCCGAACTTACCATCCGCGCTTTGGCGTTCGGCCCAGCCCTGCATTTGACGCAGGCTTTCAACGTATGTCGCAAGCCACGCGAGCCCATGGCTAGCTGTTTGGTTTTGCTCAATAAGTGCTCCAGATACGCGACCGCTCTCAACGACCTGCGCACGCAATTTCTCACGTGCGATCTCAAGGATCGCCTCAACTGGACCAACCGCAGACTTTGTCAGTTTTAGCAGGTCTGGAAGAAGCACGGGTGCTGCCAGTGTCATGTCTTGTCCATCATGTGCCATTCAAAACTCTCCTAAAAACCTTTGATGTAGGATAATCCCTTCGCAGTTGCAGCGCAACAAAAATACGAAATACGTGAAGTAATTGTTTTTATATTACGTGTTGATTTGCCAAAATTCAGAACTACGCAGCCAACCTGCACAATGCTAAAAGCAGTCATGGACATCCTATTCGCGATTCTTCCGCCCTTTTTAATGGCTGTTGCCTTCACTGTCGCCTTTGTTGCAGGGGTGATCAAAGGTATCGTTGGCTTTGCGATGCCAACGATACTGTTGTCGGGTCTCAGCACGTTCATCGCACCGGATCTCGCGCTTGCAGCATTGTTGCTTCCCACTTTGGTCACGAACGGTATGCAAACGTTTCGCTACGGTCCGCGCGAAGTCTGGCTGACGATGAGACGCTTTCGCCTCTTTCTCAGCGTCGGAGGCGTAACAATATTCAGCGCGGCACAATTGGTACCCGTTCTACCGACCCAAGTCCTGTTGCTCGTGATCGGCCTTGCGGTCACAGGTTTCGCTCTGTGGCAGCTGAGCGGCCGTGCGCCAGTGCTGGGTAGTTGGGGTCAAAACACGGCCCTCGATGCAATCAGCGGGGCCTTTGCAGGTCTCATTGGGGGTGTTTCGGGCATGTGGGGGCCGCCAACCGTTGCCTATCTAACGGCGATTGGAACCGAAAAACGTCAACAGATGTTGGCGCAGGGCGTGATCTATGGGCTGGGCGCGGTTTTGCTGGTCGCAGGGCATGTGAAATCAGGTGTGTTAAACGAACGAACTTTGCCGCTTTCTCTGGCACTTCTGCCGCCTGCGATTTTGGGCATGTGGATTGGCGTGCGTGTGTCTGACAAGTTTGATCAAGCTGCTTTTCGCAAGATCACATTGCTTGTATTGATCTTTGGTGGCCTAAATTTGTTGCGGCGCGGTGTGTTCGGGTAGGGCACTTATCGCCCGCTCGAAAACACCTGCAAAAGCTGATGGGGGGCGGTACGCGCAAGGCGGATAGCAGGCCACGCTGTTGCAAGGATCGCTGCGATAACCGCGATGATCGATAGGACCAAATAAGATAACGGGAAAACGAACATCGGCAATTGCCAGCCAAAGGCGGCAACATTTACCACGGCCATCAATGCCCATGACAAGGCCAGCCCAAGTGGTATCGCAAGGCAGGTCACACCTATTGCCAACACGACAGATCGGATCAATTCCAATCGTCCAAGCTGAGCGCGTGTGACACCTAGGGCCCAAACAGGGGCAAGCTGAGGTAGGCGCATTTGCGCAAGCGTGAGCAGGCTCATCATGATCGAAAACCCAGCAACGCTGAGCGTCAAAATGTTCAAAGCAGCAGTAACAGTGAAAGTTTGTTCGAATATCCCAAGGGAAAGCGCTTTGATACGGGCTTGATCGGCGATCGCAGTCGCGGGCAGGCCAAGTTCTGTTCGTAAAAGCTGCGTGAGCGCGCCGATCGTTTTTGGGTCTGTACGCAACCCGAAGCGCGTGGGTTGGATGTTCGGGAATTCCGACTGAAACGCATCCAAACCGATCATCATTTGCGGTGCTGGGTTGCCATAATCAGAGTATATTCCAACAATAGTCTGGCCCTGCGCACCTGGGACTTTGTCGCCAACTGACAGACCTGTACGACGCGCCAATTGTTCATTGATGAGCGCCGCATCAGGTGTTTTCAGTTGATCCCACGCATCGTTGGTTCGTGCCAAAAGCGGCCAATGATCGCGATAGGTTGAGTGATCTGTGATCGCGTAGATTTTTGCAGCTTGTCCATCCAACAACGTCGGTGCGCTGACGATTGGCAGGATTGCATCGACCTTTCCCTGCAGAGCAATGCGCATGGCATCGGCTTGCTCGGCGCTGTCTAATGTTACGTAAAGTTCAGAGGCCAATCGCTGATCCAACCAACCAGTGAATGTTAAACGAAAGCTGGACACCATGGTGCTGACACCAACGTTTGTCGCAATTGCCAACATCAGCGCCATCAGCGCCATTGAAAGGCCGGGAACTTGGCTGCGCGTGTCTGCCCAGAACCAGCTTGGTAATGCGTTGGTCGCGAAACGCTCTAAAACTGCGAGACACTGGTCCAAAATCCACGGCAGTAAAAACGCAGTGCCGATAAGTAAACAGCCCAATAGAATGAACCCTTGGATCAAGCTTGTGGCGATGATGCTTAACACAGCGGCGATGGTCAGTAGCGCCATTCCAGTGAACGCCAAACCCACCATGACGCCCCTTGATGCGCCGGCCCACGCTTGGGGCGTGCCGGCTTCCATCAAAGGGAGGCGCGAGAGGCGCAAGAAGGTTCCGGTGCTTGCAACAAGTGTTCCGCCAACGGCCATTCCCAAACCTGACGCCCACCAAGACGTGCGAATTTGTAGGGTGCCTGTGACCTCTGCACCGTACAAACCGCGCAGCGTTGCGGCGACATCTGGCAGAAGGGCAGCTGCGATCAAATAACCCAGCAGAACACCGCATAAGCCCGCAAGTGTTGCGAAAATCAGCAGTTCTGCAAAGAGGAGCGCAATGAGTGAACGCAGCGACAGGCCAAGCGCACGCAGGGTGCGAAACATCGCGCGGCGTTGTTCAAACGCAAGGCCGATTGCGCCATAAACAATGAACAAGCCGACGGCAAAGGAAAGCAGACCAAAGGCGGTTAAGTTCAAATGAAAGCTGTCAGTAAGTCGCGCGATGTCGCCGGTGTTGGCCTGCGCTGAAATGCGCCTTAGCTCTGGCGCTATAGAACTTAGCGCTAGCTGCAACTTTGGCTGGCTTTCCAGTACAATAAAGCGATCAAATGTTGTTTTGCGATCCAATAGTTTCGCGGCGATGGCGATATCGACCAAGATGTTTCCGTCTGCAAGGCTGTCTTCAACATCAAAATCAAGCCCTAAGGTGATGGCAGCACTACTCATGTCACTGGCGATCAACGCGAAACCAGTGCCAGAGAAAAACCGATCCAAAGGAAGCGTTTGCAAAGAAGACGACGCATTTACGATTGGTGCTGTTAGTGGTTCGATGCCCAGAATGCGAACAGACATTCCGTCCACGTCCAGTTGCCCTTCGATTTGGGGTGATACCAACCAGCCTGCGCGCCGTAGTTTGACGTAATCCTGCAGTGTTAAGACTTGACCCTCAGCAGGGACCAATTGATCCAACTGACCCTGAGAAACTTGGGACGCAGCCGCGCCGTAACTCGCGCGCGCCTCTGTATTGATCGCTTGCACGCCAGACCAAAGCGCCGTGGCCAAGGCAAGACCGACCAGCAACGTGAACAGCTGCAAAGGATTGCGCCACCAATGCGAAAGGAGTGCTGTGAGGGCAGGGCGCGTTGTCATGGGGCGATGATCCCGCCGCGCAAATGCAACTGTCGATCCAATGCGCCTGCTTGTTTGGCTGAATGGGTCACCATCAATAGGGATGTGCTGGTTTCGCGCAAGATTTCCAATAGTAGATTTAGAACGGATTGCGCCGTGTCTTCGTCCAGATTTCCGGTGGGTTCATCGGCGAGGATCAAAGATGGCTTTGCGGCCAAAGCACGCGCAATCGCAACGCGTTGTTGCTGGCCACCAGACAGGGCTTCGGGATATTTGCTGAGATGTTCAGACAGGCCCATCCGCTGTGCAAGATCTGTGCACCAATTCGGATCATACCGCCCGGAAAGTTGTGCTTGGAATGCAATGTTGGCGCGCACATTTAGACTTGGGATTAGATTGAACTGTTGAAAAACCATCCCGACTAACTGACGTCGCAAGTGCGCACGTGCGGTGTCGCTGGGTGCTGACATGCGTTGTCCGTCTACTTCAATGACGCCCTGATCTGGAACATCAAGACCTGCGATCAGATGCAGCAGCGTGCTTTTTCCCGAACCCGATTCACCCATAAGTGCAAGGCTTTCACCGCGCCCAACAGCCAAGGATACACCCCGTAACACGTCGGTTTTGACATCGCCAACAGCATAGCTTTTTCGAATATCTTTCGCGGTCATGTGCATTGGGGGTCTCCACTCTCTTTGGACTAATAGATAGTGGCGCGTGAGGGGTTTCAAGCGGCACTCTGCCAAGTCTTCAAGCTGTTGTTTACGAAGCAGTTTTATTCCTCTAAAATCTCTCGGTAATACTTTTTTAACTTTTTGTGTGGAATGTGCTTTGACAAAGTTTTTCTTTCTTGTTTCGGCCTGTGCACTTCTCACGGCTTGCGGTGATCCGCTGGCCAAAGTGGACAAACTTTCGTCTGTTGAACTGGCTGAAGATGTCGGCATCGTAGGGGCTTTGCCTGATCCAGCAGAAGCAGCGCGTCAGGGCGGTTTGTTTTCGGGCCTTTTTGGTCGCGCATCCAAAGTTGATGATCCTCAATTGCAAACAAGCACGAACGCGACGGTGAGCGCGGCACTTGGTGGCGTTACCGCGCCGACGAATGATCTAGCGTCCCAGGTGGCGGTTGTTGCGCCTGTGGCTGAGCCAAAGAAAAGCGGCTTGTTTGGATTTCTGCGCGCGAAAGACGAGGGGCAAACACTCAACCCTGACACGCCGCAGTTAGCATCGGCCCCAGCTCTTGCAGCAGTGGAGCCGATAGAGGCGACGCTTGCCGTCGAGCCGGAAAAACGTGCGGTTCTCACCGCTGCGTTACCTGTTTCTGAAGAAAAACCGCGCCGTGGATTGTTTGGCTTGCTTGCAGGTGCGCGGGCGAAAGAAAACACGCTCAACTCTGATACAAATGTCCGAACCGCATCAATTGGGCCTGTGATTTCTTCGAATACTCAAAATAAGAAAAGCGTTTTTAAGTCGAGAAAGCGCGCTCACAAGGGGCCAGATGTCCAAATTGTTCCGTTTGGGATGACTTTGCCGCCCGGTGCCATTGCTCGCGTTTGCGATCTGCCCGTAGGGCGTCTGGGAAAAGAGATTGAAAAATTCCCGGCGCGTGGTCGTGGCTACAAGATGTTCGATAGCAATCCCACATCTGGCGGAACACGCCCGTTCTATGTGACTGGATTTGATGACAACTGCGCCCGAACTTTTACAGCCGCACTTGCGATGTTCGGAAGCCCTACAATGCATGAACAATTGCGCTACGGGCTGCCCAGAAAAGTGCAGCCGTACAGCACGACTGACAAAGCCTACGAGGGTATAAAGGGTTCAGTTTGTGGCGTCGGGAAGAATAAGGCCTGTGGAGCCAAGATCAAAACGCTCGAAAAAGATACCGTATTTATTTCGATTTACGATCGTATTGGCAGTAACGCGACATGGTCGAATGTCTTGCTTCACAAAGGCTGGGTGCTTGCGACAGATCGCAAAGGTTAAAATGCGGCCCTAATAATGCGGTGGACGTTCGTCGCCGATAACTATCCCACCACCGCCTTGCGCGTCGCGCTCGCCTTCGCGTGACATCAACATTTGCACGCGATGCGTCAGGACCGCAATTTCACGTTCTTGACGCGCGATCACATCAGACAATTCATCTGTTGTTTTCAAAAGCTCGGCTGCCATCTCTTCGAGGGCCTGAAGTCGTGTATCATCCATAGTGTTGCGCGCTATCATGGCATCGCTGATTGCGCAATTCATGCGTGCCTGTTGCCCCCTTGGCTTGTGGGCGGTAAAGGGCAGCATCCAGTCCGTCGAAAGAGAGACCCATGGCCAAAGTGAAAAAAGCCCCCCGTCCCAAGGCGCAAGCCCCCAAGGGATTTCGCGACTATTTCGGCGTGGAGGTAACTGAGCGCAACGAGATGCTGCAAAAGATTGCAGGGGTCTACCATCGCTACGGGTTTGATGCGCTTGAAAGCTCGGCTGTTGAGACGGTTGAAGCGCTGGGCAAATTTCTTCCTGACGTGGATCGCCCCAACGAGGGTGTGTTTGCGTGGCAAGAGGACGAGACAGCAGATTGGCTAGCCTTGCGCTACGATCTTACGGCCCCTTTGGCGCGCGTTTATGCAGAAAACCGCAATGAATTGCCCACGCCCTATCGCCGCTACGCGATGGGTCCTGTGTGGCGCAATGAAAAGCCGGGTCCGGGACGGTTCCGCCAGTTCTATCAATGTGATGCAGATACTGTTGGCGCACCGTCGGTGGCTGCGGATGCAGAAATTTGCGCGATGTTATCTGACACTTTGGAAGTCGTCGGCATCGAACGCGGCGACTACATCGTGCGCGTAAACAACCGCAAGGTTTTGAATGGCGTGATGGAGGTCTGCGGGATCGCAGGCGAAGACAAATCCGCCGAGCGTGGGATCGTTCTGCGCGCAATTGATAAACTGGATCGGCTAGGCGCTGATGGTGTTCGTGCGCTTTTGGGTGAAGGTCGTAAAGACGAGAGCGGGGATTTCACCAAAGGCGCTGGGCTAAGCGCTGAACAGGCAGAAATCGTCATGGGTTTCATGTCCGCGAAACGCGACAGCGGTGCGGTAACAGCTGCACGTTTGAGCGAGCTGGTAAAAGGATCCGAAGTCGGTGAAACTGGTGTTCAGGAATTGCTAACCATCGCGGAATTGCTAGAGGCGCAGGGCTACGGATCGGATCGGATCGAGATTGATCCATCCATCGTGCGTGGCCTTGGGTACTACACGGGTCCTGTTTACGAGGCTGAACTGACCTTTGAGATCAAAGATGAAAAAGGACGCCCGCGCAACTTTGGCTCTGTTGCGGGTGGGGGGCGTTATGATGATCTGGTGAAACGCTTCACCGGTCAGGAAGTGCCTGCAACGGGTGTTTCAATCGGTGTGGATCGCTTGCTTGCTGCGCTTCGTATGAAGGGGCGTGTGGAAAGTCATTCTGCGGGTCCGGTTGTGGTGACAGTCATGGATAAAGACCGCATGTCTGACTATCAGGCCATGGTCGTGGAGCTGCGTAACGCGGGCATCCGTGCAGAGGTTTATCTCGGCAACCCCAAGAACTTTGGCAACCAATTGAAATACGCGGACAAGCGCAATTCACCCATCGCGATTATTGAAGGTGGCGAAGAAAAAGAGAACGGCATCATCCAGATCAAGGACCTGATCCTTGGTGCGAAAATTGCGGAAAGTGCAACGCGCGAAGAATGGCAGGATCGCCCTAGCCAGTACGAAGTGCCGCGCTCTGAACTGATCGCAAAGGTGCGTGAGATTTTGGAAAGCCAAGCGTAATGAACACGGTTTCTGCGAAGGCGACCGCGCTGCGTGCGCGTTTTGAAGCGGCAGGTGCTGTTCCTGTGGAAACGTCGATCTTGCAACCTGCAGACACGTTGCTGGATCTGTACGGCGAAGACATTCGTGGGCGTGCCTATATAACGTCAGATGCGCTGCGCGGTGAGCAAATGCTGCGCCCTGATTTCACAGTTCCCGTTGTGCAAATGCACATGGACGGCGGCGCAGATCCTGCACGTTACACATACGCGGGCACAGTTTTTCGTCGCCAAGAAGAGGACGAAAGCCGTCCCAACGAATATACCCAAGTGGGTTACGAAGTGTTTGATCGCGTGGAACCCATCGCTGCAGATGCGGAAGTATTCGCACTGATTTCTGATGCTTTGGGTGATGCGCCTGTTCGGGCCTCAACAGGGGATATCGGGATCTTGATGGCAGCGGTTTGCGCACTTGGTACGTCTGAGGCACGTAAGGCTGCTTTGATGCGTCACATATGGCGTCCGCGAAAATTTCGTGCGTTGCTGGATCGTTTCTCCAAACCAGCTGTTGCGCGTGATATTCTAAAGACGTCTGATCCTTTCGCGAAAGCTGGCCCTGAGATTGGGTTGCGCCGTAAATCTGACGTTCTAGCGCGTCTTGATGCGCTGCGAAAAGATATTGAAACCAAGCCGATTTCTGCGCGTGAAATTGAACTGATCGAAGCCCTGTTGAATGTGCGTGCCATGATGCCCCACGCGTTGGAACAACTGCGCGATTTGGCGGTGGATTTGCCTGCGATTAGCTCTGCTGTTGAACGTCTTGGCCAACGGATGGAAGCGCTTAAGGCGCGTGGGATCGATGTCGTTAAGCTTGAGTTCGAAACCAGCTATGGCCGTAGTTTGATGGAATATTACGATGGTTTCGTCTTTGGGTTTTACGCCGAAACGCGTCCTGATTTACCACCGATTGCAACGGGTGGGCGGTATGACGCGCTAACGCAACGTTTGGGGCAGGGCGCTGAAATTCCGGCAGTTGGAGGCGTTATTCGTCCTGATTTGCTGCTGGAATTGGAGGGTGCGGTATGACCATAAAATTGGGTGTTCCCTCTAAAGGGCGGTTAATGGAAAAGACCTTTGATTGGTTTGGCGCGCGCGGCGTGCAGCTAAGCCGAACAGGGTCGGATCGTGAATATGCGGGTGCTGTTGAAGGCGTTTCAGGGATAGAGTTGGTGTTATTGTCGGCGGGTGAAATCCCACGCGAACTGGCCGCTGGGCGTATTCATTTGGGTGTCACGGGCATTGATTTGATACGCGAAAAACTGAGCGGCTGGGAACAGCGTGTGGAAGAACTTGCACCGCTTGGATTTGGCCACGCTGATTTAATTATCGCTGTGCCGGATTTCTGGGTCGATGTGCGTAAGCTGGATGATCTTGACGCTGCCGCAGCAACGTTTCGCGCGCGAAACAACTTTAGATTGAGAATCGCAACCAAATATCACCGTTTAATCCGTGAATACCTTCGCCAAAACGGGGTGGCGGATTATCAGTTGGTCGATAGCCAAGGCGCGACCGAAGGCACTGTGAAGAACGAAACGGCAGAGGCCGTCGCGGACATCACATCAACAGGTGAAACGCTGCGTGCAAACCACTTGCGTCTTTTGGATGATGGTCCTGCGTTAAAATCTCAAGCGACTTTGCTGCGTTCAAAATCTGCACGGATGAGCAAACAAGAACGTGCAGATTTGACGACTTTGATGAAGCAGTTAGCGCTTACCTGACGCCGATCTCTGCCAATGCTGCGCTTAGTTCTGCTGGAATAGGGTCTTCGTGGGTTTTACCTGCTGGCAGGTCAGCTGGCGAGTCTTCTTGCGTCAAATAGCGCCACCCTTGGAACGGCCGTTTCAGCGCGTGTTGTGTCAGGATCAGACCTGGCTTCATCACGATTGCGCAGCGGCGGATGCCGTCTTCGCCAATAACCTCGTCGAGACGTAAAATAGGCTGGCGGGCTTGAATAATGCCTTTGATGACCCAGTATATTGACCCACCGTTGATGATTTCATCTTCGCGTTTGGGCCACATACGGGTCACGTGACGGTTCAAACCGTCGTTCGCTTTGGCGCGCATGCGTTGCCATTCATCCAAGCCTTCGACCGATTCTGTGCCAACGCTCAGTTTTATAAGGTTTATTTGCTTGCTCACAGAAATCTTCCTATTTTGACACAACGTATGGTATGTCACCTACACGCAACAACAAGGGGTGGTAGCGTCAATTATTCATAAATACTATTTTAGCGCATTGCCCGAAGCCAACCTCGCCTATAGTACGCTACCTAAACCGCCTGCCAACCAAGGAAATCGTCTGATGAATCGTTTTGCTGCCCCGATCGCCGAGCAAATTTGGGATATGAAGTACCGCTTTAAAGAAGCGGACGGAACACCAATTGATGCAACGGTCGAAGATTCTTGGGGCCGCATCGCCAAAGACCTCGCAAAAGTTGAAAAAGATCCCGAGCATTGGGAGGAGCAATTCTACGCGGCTTTGGAAGATTTCAAATATCTCCCAGCGGGTCGTATTACTGCGGGTGCAGGCACTGCACGCAATGTGACGCTCTTTAACTGCTTTGTTATGGGCACGATCCCTGATTCCATGGGTGGTATCTTTGAGATGCTCAAAGAGGCGGCGCTGACGATGCAGCAGGGCGGCGGTATTGGATACGATTTCTCCACCATTCGCCCAAAGGGTGCTGGTGTTAAGGGTGTCGCGGCAGACGCCTCTGGACCGCTTTCGTTCATGGATGTGTGGGATGCAATGTGTCGCACGATCATGTCTGCGGGGTCACGTCGCGGTGCGATGATGGCAACGATGCGGTGCGATCACCCAGATATTGAAGATTTCATAACGGCTAAATCCGACGCGGCACGTTTGCGCATGTTCAACGTTTCTGTGTTGATCACCGATCCTTTCATGGAAGCGGTTAAGGCCGATGCTGAGTGGGATTTGGTGTTTGATGGCGAAGTGTTCCGCACTGTGCGCGCTCTGGATCTGTGGAACAAAATCATGCAGGGCACGTACGACTACGCGGAACCCGGCGTTATTTTCATCGACCGTATCAACAAAGCCAACAACCTTGGATATTGCGAAACAATCGCTGCGACGAACCCATGCGGCGAGCAACCTTTGCCCCCGTATGGTGCGTGTTTGCTGGGCTCTATCAACATGGCACGCTTGGTTGCTGACCCGTTTGAGGCCGATGCCTCTTTGGACGTTGTTGCGCTGAATGAATTGGTCGCGATAGCCGTCCGTATGATGGACAACGTGGTTGATGCGTCGAAATTCCCGCTGGATGCCCAAGCGCTTGAGGCCCATGCAAAGCGTCGTATCGGTCTTGGTGTGACAGGTCTTGCAGATGCGCTGTTGATGGTTGGACAGCGCTATGGTTCCGAGGAAGCGGCGCGTCAGACGGACGAATGGATGCACGCGATCGCCCGCGCCGCCTATCTGGCGTCTGTGGAATTGGCCAAAGAAAAAGGCGCGTTTCCCTTGTTTGACGCGGATGCCTACCTTGCCAGTGGCGCGATGATGGACATGGACGAAGACGTACGCGAGGCCATTCGCGAGCACGGAATTCGCAACGCTTTGCTGACCTCGATTGCGCCAACGGGCACGATCAGCCTCTATGCAGGCAACGTTTCTTCAGGGATCGAGCCTGTGTTCGCATACGCCTACACGCGTAAAGTTTTGCAAAAAGACGGATCGCGCACGGAAGAAGAAGTTGTCGATTACGCTGTGCAAATGTGGCGCGACAAGTTTGGTGATAAAGAGCTGCCGGACTACTTTGTGAACGCGCAGACACTGGCACCATTGGATCACGTGCGCATGCAAGCTGCTGCGCAAAAGTGGGTCGATTCCAGTATTTCCAAGACGATCAACTGCCCTGAAGACATCAGCTTTGATGACTTCAAAGAGGTCTATATGGAAGCCTGGGACACAGGCTGTAAGGGCTGCACGACATATCGTCCGAACGATGTGACCGGATCCGTTTTGTCGGTGAGCGAGCCAAAGAAAGAAGCGCCCGAAGTTATCGCGAACACAGATGCAGACCCAATGCGCCCGCACGGTGACGTGGTCTATATGACAGAGCCTTTGGATCGTCCGCAGTCTTTGGAAGGCGCGACTTACAAGTTGAAATGGCCTGACAGCGAACATGCGATCTATCTGACTGTGAATGATGTGATCGTTGGTGGACGTCGTCGTCCGTTCGAGGTCTTCATCAACTCCAAAAACATGGAGCACTTTGCATGGACCGTCGCGTTGACACGCATGATGTCAGCCGTCTTCCGTCGTGGTGGTGATGTGACGTTTGTCGTGGAAGAGTTGAAAGCCGTCTTTGATCCACGCGGTGGTGCATGGGTTGGCGGAAAGTACATCCCGTCTATCCTTGCCGCGATTGGTGGTGTGCTCGAGCAACATTTGATCGAGATCGGCTTTCTTGAGGGCGAAGGCATGGGCCTGAAAAGCGATCCACAAGCTGAGATCGTCAGCATGCCGCAAAACCGTGGCAAATCTTGCTCAAGCTGTGGTCAGTACGATCTGCGGATGGTCGAAGGCTGCATGACATGCGGCAGCTGTGGTCATAGTAAATGTGGCTAAAACCCACTAACGGGCACCAATAGAATTCAAAGGCGGCCATGCTGGTCGCCTTTTCCAATTTAAAAGAGCGTTGGACAATTCCCATGACCATCACACACCTTGTTACCCATTCCGGTGGTTTTCATGCAGACGAGCTTTTGTCGTCTGTGGTTCTCACAAAGCTGTTTCCTAAAGCAAAGGTGTTGCGTAGCCGCGATCGCCAATGGATCATGCCCTCGGACGATAAAATCATTTATGATGTTGGCGGACAATATGATGCCACAGCGCAAATTTTTGATCACCATCAGCGCCCTGGCCCTTTGCGAAGTGATGATCAGCCGTACAGTTCATTTGGTTTAATTTGGGCGCATTATGGAATGGAATATCTGACGGCAATGGATGTGCCTACGCAAGATGCGGAAACGATCCATGCTAAATTTGACTCTAACTTCGTGTTGCCGATTGATCTGTTGGACAATGGGGCAATGGAACCGTCGGTTGCGGGTCCCCTTTCAATCATGACCTTGCCCGCACTTTTGGGCAGCTTGAAACCTGTTTTTGACGATGTGTCGCCCACTGCTGATGACGATGCATTCTTCGGTGCGCTTCCCATCGCGCGCAGCTTTGTAGAAGCGCAAATTCGCAAGCTTGCGGCGAAAGCACGTGCGCAAAGCATGGCTGCGAAAGCGGTTGCGGATGCTGGAACGTTGGCGATTCTGGAATTGCCAATGGGCATGCCTTATCGCTCAGCGATGGACGAAGCAGAAGCAGATCACATCCTGTTTGTGGTTAACCCGCGTGGTTCCGATTGGACAATTGGCGGCATCAAATTGTCCAATGACACGTTTGAGCAACGCGCCGATCTACCTGCAGCTTGGGCTGGTTTGACGGATACGGCACTAGAAGAGGTGTGCGGCGTTAAGGGTGCTAAATTCTGCCATAAAGCGCGCTTTATTGCGGTCGCGAGTTCGCGTGAGGCGATCTTGAAGATGGCTGAAATAGCTGTGACCGAGGCGTTGAAAGAGCAGGACGCTGCCAAATAGCCGTCTAGCCTTGTGCGTCGTTTTGGATATTACTTTCGTGAACGTTAATTCGTGGAGCAAAGTATGATTGCACAAATGCAAAAGCCGCGCGCGCGCGATCTTGGCTTGCCCTTTCGCGGCACGCCCGGTCCAAACAATGCAATCACAGATATTGCAGGTGTTGAGGTGGGTTTTACCACTTTGACAGATCCCAAGAATGGCATCCGTACAGGTGTCACTGCGATAATCCCGCGTG
>NZ_JABBAM010000107.1 GCF_018607965.1 Planktotalea sp. | reverse complement strand
CTCTGCCATCGCTCTCGCTGCAACCGTCATCTTTTGATTATGAGTCCTGACCCTAAGCACCTCAAAGACCAGCGCCCTCATATGCCCGCGCCGCGCAACGTCGGCTTTCTTAGCAATCCGCACCTCTGGCAACTCCACCCCACGCATCACCAATAACGCCTCAAAATGCGCCAGCCCATCCAGCTTGCCGCTTATGATCTGCTTGCGCAACGCCAGTAGCGCGCCATTTATCGACTTGGCCTGCATACCCGCATTATGGATTCACAGCGCTCAGTTTATAAGCTAGATTGTTGGTGCGTTTGATACATAAGGCCGGATATTTATGGAGAGAGGAATGTTAAGGGTTCGGGAGTCTGCGCGTGGTCAAATTGGAATGGGCGCCATATAGGAGACGAAACAATGAACATCGGAGGGCTACACATGTCTGATATCGAGCAACCACAGCTATATTTGATCACACCACCAGAGTTTGAATTGGATGTGTTCCCTGCCCTTTTAGGTCAGGTTTTAGACAGCGCTAAAATCGCTTGTGTTCGTCTTTCGCTGGCGACGCAGGATGAAGACAAGATCTGCAAGATGGCAGATGCTGTTCGTGAGATCACCCACGCGCGCGACGTTGCTTTGGTGATTGATGAACATATCTTGCTTGTTGAAAAGCTGGGTTTGGATGGTGTTCACTTGGGTGATGGCGCACGCCGAGTTGCCAAAGTGCGTAAAATGCTAAGCGAAGATGCGATTGTCGGCGCGTTTAGTGGAACATCGCGCCACGACGGCATGAGCGCAGGTGAAGCTGGCGCGGACTACGTCAGCTTTGGCCCCATCAGTGAAGCCGCCCTTGGCGACGGAGAACGAGCCAGTGCGAATTTATTTCAGTGGTGGTCAGACGTGATCGAAGTGCCCATCGTTGCCGAGGGCGCACTTGATGCGCAAGCTTTGGAAATGTTCGGGCCCATTACGGACTTCTTTGCACTTGGCGAGGAAATCTGGAGCGCCGCGGATCCTGTCGCCAAAGTTCAACACATCGTAAAGATGATCAGCGCTTAAATTTCTTCAGCTTTCATTGCGCGTGCGGCTGCAAGGCCGAGCGCGTAACTGATATCGCTGTACATGCTATCAAAACCCTCAAACAACGCTGCGGTAAGTGCTGCACCCTCTTTGGTCTCAGTCAGCAGTGTGTAGGTTTCTAATTGCCCCAGTTCTAAAGGCGCATAGGCCATGATCAAGAAGCCATAGAGCCAATCGCGCGTCTCTGAGCGTGTCTCGTCTTCTTGCGCCCAAACGTCTGTCAGAATCTCATCCTCGGTCAACTCGAACGCGCCGCCATCGACCAAACCTCGGTAAAATTGGATGTTTGAATTCAAGGCACCAACAACATTTGCTTCCAATAGATCACCGGCTTTGACAAACTCATCAACAAGCACGAATGCGTCATCGCGCGCCATTTCATAGGCACGTGCCTGTTCTTTTGCCGCTTCCTCTATTGCGCTGTCCATCATCGCTTCGCGCGCGGAAAGTTCCAAGTTTACGATTGTTCTTCCCTCTGGCGTTGCGAAGAATTGCTCAAGTGGTGTCAAATCAACGCCTTCCAACGCTGCGCCAAATCCACGACGCACAGAGGTTTGCATCGCGTCTGTATCATAAATGCGAGCAACCAAAGCAGCCCAACTGTCAGAGTTTCCACCTGGCAACATTTCATCACCCAGCTCGACACCGTACGCGCGGCCCTCTTGCTGCATCAGCGTGACCATGCGTTCCATTCCAAGCGTCGTCAAAAGCCTATCAGTTGCTTCGCTGGCGCTGAAAACGGATGGCAGAATGACAAGCAAGAGACTTGCGAGAGCAATATGAAACCGATCCATGGTAACCTTTCACAGTGTTGACTTGATCAGATACTACTCAGACCATTGTACTAAGCCAATGCATGCTCTCAACACAAAATCGCGATTCCTAAACAAGGCCCCACAATTGGGTTGTCCTTTTGTGCCTGTCCTGTTTTCGGAGCACAATCCACTCGACGTAACCATGTAGGAGTGGTCGAACGGGACGGTTTCGAAAATCGTTGAGCCTTCATAGGTTTTGAATTCCCGTGGCTGCGCCACTGCGGCGATCCACTGCGTTTTAGTCTACGGCATTTACCCCTCAATTTCTCACAATCTAAAATGAACAACTGTGAATTTGTTCAAAGACAGTTGGAAAATGTGAGATGAATGAGGTGTTGTATCGCAGGTTCAGGAACGCAGATGCGTTCTTCAGAAGCGCTCAGGACACCTTAAGACTGCAGCGTAAACTTGGTAAGTTCACCGGATCAACGCAAACCATGCGTAAAAACACTCTGCTCGTGTTTGTATTCCAGCATACTTCATACACACACTTAGAAACCCAAATTCGCTTTACGTACACGCAGTAAAAAACGTGTCTTCAATACCCTAATTCGCGAAGAAGCGCGGTTGTCTCGGTTAGTCGACGTGCCATGTGTCGCGCTATCAATTTGTGTAATTTCACAGTTGCTCTTAGATCCTTTTGATCGGCTTCGGCAATCCGTTTCATATCAAGGCGAATAAGCTGTGCAGAACCCTGCGCAATGATGTTGGCAGAGCGGGTTTGACCACGATAGTGAGCGAACTCACCAATCAGAGACCCCGCTTTGATTTTTGCTACAGTTTTCGAGACACCATCTGGCTTTGTAATTGAAACAAGCAACTTACCAACGGTAAAAAAATATATTTCCTCGGATTTCGCACCTTGCTCGATCAGGATATCACCTGCTTCAAGGGACACCTCAGTCAGGTACTCTTGCAAAGCCTGCGAACTTAGAACTTCGTGAATTTCAGTGCTTAAATGGTGTTCATCTATACCTTCGCCACCCTCACTTATCATCGCGTTTTCGACATGTTCTAAGGCTTGGTGCAAACTTGTGTAGCGCGGTGCTGTAAGCTGCTTTGAGAGCTTTGCAGGCTCGGATGCCGCAAGACGATCAAGGCCCAAAATCAGTATCGAGACCTGCTTGGTGTCGCAATCTGCGACGACGCGTTGTAACATATTCCACGCGGACACATCGATGCCATTGACGTGTTCAATTCAAAAATAACACAGTTACCAAACATACCAAAGCTTGATCGCACATC
>NZ_JABBAM010000146.1 GCF_018607965.1 Planktotalea sp. | reverse complement strand
GTCGTGAATCATATCAGCCCCACAGGCTCAATCAATTAATGGGTCCTGACCCTAAGGGACCACAAGGTGGCCGCTTGAATACACTTGATACGGATTTGATGGACTGGGGGAAGGTCTTTCATTCAATTTCTTCGCCCCTGTCGTCCTGTCACGTGGCCTTCGCAAAGAGTTGGTCGATGCCAAAGGATCAATCGTGAACGTCACGTCGATTGCCGGTGCTCGTGTGCATCCTTTTGCGGGGGCGGCCTATGCGACCTCCAAGGCGGCACTTGCGGCTTTGACGCGTGAGATGGCACATGATTTTGGCCCCATGGGCGTGCGTGTGAACGCGATTGCACCGGGTGAAATCGAGACCTCGATATTGTCCCCTGGCACTGATGAGATTGTGAAGAAATTACCGATGCAACGTTTGGGCAGTACGGAAGAAGTCGCGGACGTTATCTTCTTTCTTTGCTCTGATGCATCAAATTATGTCAGCGGTACAGAGATCGAGATCAATGGTGGTCAACACGTCTAACTGCAACGTTCGAATTGCGCAAAAAACGGATCGCTTGGGGTGAAAACGCTGCGTAAGGTAGGCCCATGAACACACATATCTCTCATGGCCAAGAGGCCAGCTATCACTACAAGCTTATGCGCCGCGCGATTGAGCGGCTTGATGCCAGCGATGTCCCTGTGCCGCTGGAAGAGTTGGCCGACGAAATGAACCTAAGCCCGGCCTATTTGCAACGCTTGTTCTCCAAATGGGTCGGTGTGTCGCCAAAACGCTATCAACAATTCCTTGCTTTGGATCATGCGAAAACGCTGCTACGCTCGCATCATTCGACCTTGGATACGGCTATTGAAGCGGGCCTTTCGGGCGGGGGGCGATTGCATGATTTGTTCCTACGCTGGGAGGCAATGAGCCCGGGTACATATGCAAAAGGTGGCGCAGGCCTAACCATTCACACCGGTTGGTTCGACAGCCCCTTCGGTCGTGTTCTCGCAATGGGTACGGACGTTGGCCTATGCGGCATGGCGTTCGGTGAAGAGCAGGGCGAGGCAGCGACATATAACGATATGGCTGCACGTTGGTCCAAGGCGACGTTTGTACAACAACCGGATCGTATGCGCCCATGGGTCGAGGCCGCGTTTGGTGGGGGTGGCGAAAAACGTCTCCATCTGATCGGTGCGCCGTTTCAAATTAAAGTGTGGGAGGCATTATTGCGGGTTCCTACGGGGCACGTGACCACCTATTCAGACATCGCGCGCGCAGTCGGTAGCCCAAAAGCTGTACGCGCGGTTGGAACGGCAGTTGGTAAGAATCCAGTAAGCTGGCTGATCCCATGTCACCGTGCATTGCGCAAATCTGGCGAACTCGGTGGCTATCACTGGGGCACTCCAATCAAGCGTGCGATGCTGGCGTATGAAAGCGCTGAACGAGAGTCTGTGTCGTAGGAATTGGCGAAATTACGCCTAAATTCCCCGAAATCCCTTGTTGGGAATGTAATTCGGGCGTGTTATAAATTGATCAGCTCCGATCAACGGAGAAAAGCATATGAGGCATAACATGACACGAGCAACGTCCCTTTTCGCAATTTCCGTGGCGTCCCTTCTGGCCCTGACAGCCTGCGTGAGCCCAGATCGCGGCGCAAATAATAACGATTTCAAAAAGACGACAGTGGGTGCTGCGATTGGCGCTGGCGTCGGCGCGGTTGCAGGCCTGATTTCTGGCGGAGACAGTGCAGAGCGCAAGCAAAACGCTGTCAAAGGCGCGCTGATTGGCGCAGCCGGTGGTGCTGTCACAGGAAACATTCTGGATAGACAAGCCGCAGCACTTAAGCAAAGCCTTGGCAATGATCGCGTGACAATCACCAATATGGGTGATCGTTTGATCGTAACCTTGCCACAAGACATTCTGTTCGCCTCAGGCAGCGCAACGCTGCGCAGCGATCTTCAAAGCGATTTGATTGCCGTTGCGAACAACTTGCAAGCTTATCCTGAATCTACAGTGCAGGTTGTTGGCCACACTGACAGCACGGGCGAAGCAGCGTTTAACCAAACGCTTTCTAACAGCCGCGCAAATTCTGTTGTGAATGTGCTAGCGGGCGCAGGTGTGCCACGTTCGCGCCTACAAGGTATCGGACGGGGCGAAGACCAGCCCGTTGCGAGCAACCTGACAGAAGAGGGCAAAGCACAAAACCGTCGCGTTGAGATCGTGATCCTTCCGACGTCCTAAGCTATCTGCAAAATCACACGAAAGCCCCGTCATCTTGGCGGGGCTTTACTTTTATGCACAACACCTCTGCATCTGTTGCGATTGATGTTGGTGCATAAATCCTTTCATCTGAGACCCAGTTTAATTATCTGAAAAGGCTGCACGCTCATGACTACTCCCAAAATCCTAGGTATCTCAGGCTCGCTTCGCGCGGGGTCTAACAACACGATGTTGCTCAAGGCCGCGATTGCGTCATACGGCGCAGCGGAAGTGGAGATAGCCGATCTGAACCTACCGCTTTATGATGGTGATCTTGAGGCGAAGGGCATTCCTGACGCCGTTACAAAACTGGGCGCTCAGATCGTTGCCGCAGATGCGATTATCATTGCAAGCCCAGAGTATAATAAAGGCATCTCAGGTGTTTTGAAGAACGCATTGGATTGGGCCAGCCGCGTTCCTGGCGATGTGTTTCGAGGCAAGCCAACGTTGCTGATCGGGGCTGCGGCAGGCCGTACTGGCGGTGAGACAGCGTATTTCATGACGCGCAACTGTTTATCCCAATTGGGTGCCGCGGTTCTGGCAACACCTGCGGTTTTAGTTGCGGGATCCTATGCAGAGTTCAATGAAGACGGCACGCTGAAAAGCGAGCAGTATCAAGAGAGCTTGGACAAATCGGTCGTAGTTCTGCGTTCTACCTCTGTTTAAGATTTGCGAAGCGAAGCCTCTGGCTGGAACCCATCTGGGATCCGGTCAACACCGTCTAGGATTAGATCAGCCATGATTTGGGATATCTTTGGTGCCATGCCAAAGCCGATTTTGAAGCCCCCATTTGCAATGAATGCATCCTTGCGCATCGGATGATGTCCAATCATCGGCGCGCGCGATTTGGCACGGGGGCGCACGCCTGCCCAGCGTTCGATGACAGAGGCGTCTTGTAGGATCGGAAACGCAGACCGCGCGCGCGCGATAACGTCATCAATGTGTGCATCCGTGCTGGTAGGGTCTTCGAATTCACGTTCAGTGGTCGATCCAATTGCAATTGTCCCATTCGCATGGGGGATGATATGCAAAGCGTCTGCAAAAAGCTGCGGCGCATTTGGTGCGGCAGTGAAATCTAGAACCGCCGCTTGGCCCTTCACGCCATTGCCAACGGGTTGATCCATTTGATCCGCGAGCGCCAGTAACCCACGCCAGCCTGTTGCCTCGACAATAATACCTTGCTCAACACCTTCTGTCAGAACAGGACACCCTTTCGCTGCTAAAGCCGCGACTAACGCATCGCACGCCATGCGCGGATGCATGCGTCCGCTAAGCGTGTCGTGAACCAGTAGACCGCTTGCGCTTTTGGGGGCCCAATCGCCAGCACCTTCCGCGTCAATAATATCGAATGTTGCAAGACCCCGCCAAAGCGTCTTCGCACCCTCTGATCGCGCTTTTGCCAACTCGATAGAGCGCGCGTCGTTTAAAGGCTGCAACCGCCCTGATCGCGCATATCCTGCACTCAGACCACCTGCGTCTTCAACCTCCCGCCAGAAGGTCGCGGACATGATCAGGCTTTCAAATTGGAATTGCTTTTTGTCGTTCCAATTCTCTGGCGTGTGCGGTGCCAGTGCACCAACGACACCGCCGCTAGACCCCGAACCGACGCCATAAGGATCAATCACTTGCACCTTCGCGCCGCGCTGAACGCAAGTCCACGCGATGCTTAGACCAAAGATGCCCGCGCCATAGATCGTGATATCTGCCATTGCCATTTTCGGCACCTCGTGTCCAATGCGTTACGCTCTCTCGTAAGGCAGAACCGCATGAACGACCAGACACACCCACTGGAATGGAACGAAGACGGCGTTCCGATTTCGCAGCGCTTTGATGACCCGTATTTTTCCATGCATGACGGTCTGGCGGAAACGCGACATGTCTTTTTAGGTGGCAACGATCTATTTGCGCGCTTTGTGGATGGATTTCATATTGCAGAGCTTGGATTTGGGACTGGTCTTAACCTGCTTGCGACGCTGAAAGCGTGGCGTCAAAGTGGGGCGCCGGGTGTTTTGCAGTTTACAAGTTTCGAAGCGTTCCCACTCGCGCGTGACCAGATGGCGATGGCGTTGAAAGCGTTTCCTGAAATGGACGAATTAGCGTCAGAACTGCTCGGGGCTTTGACAGGTGCAGGTGCCAAGTTACACGATCTTAAATTCAATCTAATTATAGGCGATGCGCGCGAAGCACTTCCGCAATGGGGCGAGAAAGCCGATGCTTGGTTTCTTGATGGGTTCTCGCCCGCAAAGAACCCTGAACTTTGGGAAGGCCCTTTGATGCACGCTGTCGGCGATCATACGAATACAGGTGGAACCGTAGCGACCTACACCGCCGCAGGTTTCGTGCGCCGTGCTTTGGGTGACGCTGGTTTCGATGTTGAGCGCGTCACAGGTTACGGGCGCAAGCGTCATATGACTGTCGGGAGCAAACGCGCGTGACCCAGAATAACGCGCCTCTCGGTATCGGTTTAATGATCGCAACGACCTTTGTGTTTGCGATACAGGACGGGATTTCGCAGCACCTTGCACGCGAATACAATGTGATGATGATTGTGATGATCCGTTATTGGTTCTTTGCCGCGTTTGTCATCGCGGTCGCGTCCCGCGCGACAGGCGGATTACGCAATGCTGTGCGCACAGAACAGCCAAAGGTACAGATTTTCCGCGGCGTTCTTTTGGCGGCTGAAATTTGTGTCATGGTGCAGGGCTTTGTCTTCCTTGGCCTCATAGAAAGCCATGCTGTGTTCGCGTGCTACCCGCTATTGATTGCTGCACTATCAGGGCCAGTCTTAGGTGAAAACGTCGGCTGGCGGCGCTGGGCGGCGATTGGTGTAGGCTTCATCGGAATGCTGATCATTTTGCAGCCGGGAACGGGCGTGTTTTCTGTCTATGCCCTGATCCCGCTCGCATCAGCCTTAATGTTTGCGCTTTATGGTTTGCTGACACGCTATGTGGCGCGTAAGGACAGTGCCGCGACCAGCTTTTTCTGGACAGGCGTGTCGGGCGCAGTCTTGATGACGTTCGCAGGGTTCATATTCTGGGAACCGATGAGCACGGGCAATTGGTACTGGATGGCACTGTTGTGCTGCACAGGCGCTGGTGGGCATTTCTTGCTGATCAAAACCTACGAGGTGGCAGAGGCAAGTTCAGTCCAGCCCTTCGCATATCTACAACTGGTGTTCGCATCCTCGCTAGGTCTGATCATCTTTGCGGAACAACTTCGTAGCAACGTGGTCATTGGCGCATCCTTGATCGTAGCCGCAGGAATTTTCACATTGTTGAGAGAGCGCGCCAAAGCAAAGGCCGCATTGAGACTTGCGCGCGCACCCAGCGCGTGATTGCCTGAGTACAACATTTTTACGGGAGAGCGATGATGAGCGGAATTTTCGAAACTAAACTGGCCGAGTTGGGCGTGATATTGCCGAATGCACCTGCACCTGCGGCGAACTATGTGCCGTTCGTGCAAGTCGGCGAGCTGGTTCATATTTCTGGCCAAATTTCGAACGGTCCTGATGGGTTCATTACGGGTAAACTGGGCGAAACGATGACTGCCGAAGACGGCGCGGTCGCCGCGAAAACCTGTGCGATCTCGCTTTTGGCGCAGGTCAAAGCGGCGTGCGGTGGTGATCTAGACCGCCTTGTACGCGTTGTGAAACTTGTTGGTTTCGTGAATTCTACATCTGATTTCAGCGATCAGCCCAAGGTCGTTAATGGTGCGTCTGATTTTATGGTCGAAGCATTGGGCGACGCCGGTCGTCATGCACGTTCCGCGGTGTCCGCCGCATCGCTGCCTTTCGGCGTTGCTGTCGAAATCGAAGGCATCTTTCAGATCAAATGATCCAACTTGCTCCCTCTTTCCTAACCCATCCTATGACCCATCGCGCGTTGCATGACGTGAAGGATGGCCGCCCTGAAAACAGTCGCGCTGCGATCAACGCTGCGATTGCAGCAGGCTATGGGATCGAGATTGATGTTCAACTGTCCTCGGACGGTGCTGCGATGGTGTTTCATGACTACGATCTCAAGCGCCTTGCCAAGGACAGTGGCCCTATCCAGCAACGCTCTGCCACGGATCTGGGTCGTGTGATTTTGCGCGGCAGTGACGAGGGTATTCCGACGCTTCCTGAAGTGTTGGAACTGGTCGCTGGGCGCGTTCCTCTTTTGATCGAGGTCAAGGATCAAGATGGCATTATGGGGGCCAACGTGGGTCGCCTAGAACAAGCCGTCGCACGTGACATTGCGAGCTATAAAGGTGCGCTTGCGGTGATGTCGTTCAATCCGCATTCGGTGCAGCAAATGGCAATCCATGCACCCAACGTTGCGCGCGGCATTGTGACCAGCGACTACGCGCCTGATAGCTGGCCTTTGCTGCCCAAAGGTACCCGCGACCGCCTACGCGACATTCCTGACTTTGACACTGTCGGCGCCTGCTTTATCTCTCATGAAGTAGAAGACTTAGGCGCTGCGCGCGTGGCCGATCTGAAAACGCGCGGAGCGACTATTCTGTGTTGGACTGTGAAAAGTGCGGCGCAAGAGAAAGAGGCGCGCAAAGTGGCACACAACATCACGTTCGAACAATATTTGGCAAAGCTTCCCAACGCATGAGCGACGCCGCGGTTGAGATAGAAGTTATCCAAAGTATCACCCAGATGGGCGCTGCTGATTGGGATGCCTGCGCGTGCCCAGAAGCGGCGGATGGCGGTGCGCCGGATGATCCTTTTACGACGTATCGCTTTCTCAGTGCTTTGGAAGAAAGCGATTCTGTGGGATCAGGAACAGGTTGGCAACCACAGTACTTGGTTGCGCGCGCAGACGGTGAATTGATCGCTGTTGCGCCACTGTATGTAAAATCCCATAGCCAAGGCGAATACATTTTCGATCATAATTGGGCTCATGCGTACGAGAATGCAGGCGGGCGCTATTACCCGAAATTGCAGGTTGCGGTGCCCTTCACGCCAGCGACGGGGCGGCGTTTGTTGGCCAAGCCCGAGTATCGCGAAAAGGGCCAAGCGGCCTTGATCCAAGGGGCCGTGCAATTGGCCGCGAACAACGAAGTGTCATCGCTGCATGTTACCTTCTGCACCGAAGAAGAGGCCGACGCAGGCGCGCAAATGGGTTTGATGTCGCGGGTTAGTCAGCAGTTTCACTGGGTGAATAACGACTATGCGACGTTCGATGATTTTCTGGCCTCGCTTTCTTCGCGCAAACGTAAGAACATCCGCAAGGAACGCCAGCAGGCCAATAATTTTGGTGGAACAATCCGCGCGCTGACGGGAGATGAAATTCAACCCGAACATTGGGACGCATTCTGGCAATTCTACCAAGACACAGGCGCGCGCAAATGGGGCACGCCGTATTTGCGCCGTGAATTCTTTGATCACGTGCAAGAATCCATGCGCGACGATGTGATCCTTGTGCTAGCCGAACGGGATGGTATCGCAGTTGCGGGTGCGCTGAATTTCATCGGGCGTAGCGCGCTATATGGGCGCTACTGGGGCTGCACCGAACATCATCCCTCTTTGCATTTTGAAATCTGCTACTATCGTGCCATTGATGCTGCGATTGAACGTGGATTGGACCGTGTCGAGGCGGGCGCGCAAGGTGAACACAAACTTGCGCGTGGATATCTGCCTGTGACAACGCACTCGCTACATTGGGTCGGGGACGCTGGATTTTCTGACGCGATTGAGCGCTTCATCGTGGCTGAGCGTGAAGCGATAGAGCAAGACATAGAAATCCTGACGGACTACGGACCGTTCAAGAAAATTGAAGTGGAAGAACAGCAATGAGCGAACGGTTATTCGACGATACACGTGGGCCTTTGCTGGACCCCTTATTTGCCAATGGCTGGTCCATGGTTGACGGGCGCGACGCGATTGAGAAGCACTTTAAATTTAAGAACTTCGCGGATGCGTTCGGATGGATGACCCGTGCTGCGATCTGGTCCGAAAAATGGGATCACCATCCCGAGTGGTCTAATGTTTACAACAAAGTGCATGTGGTTCTAACGACGCATGATGTGGATGGGCTCAGCACGCTGGACGCGAAATTGGCACGTAAGATGGATAGCCTTTGATCTAACGAAGAAAGGGCACACCCCTTGGCGCGCTCTTCAAACTAAAACCACTGAAGTGATTACATCACATCCAGCAAACCTTCGCCTGCGGAAATTTCACATGCGCCGGGGCTTTCTTCCTCATTGAGCTGCGTGACAACACCGTCCTCGACCAGCATTGCGTACCGCTTGGAGCGCGCGATCAGGCCAGCAGGTGGCGCTTCAAAGTCCATGCCAATGGCCTTGGTGAATGCGCTCTCGGAGTCCGCAAGCATCGTGATGCCGGCCTCAGTCGCGCCAGTCGCTTCGCCCCATGCCTTCATCACGAACGGATCGTTGACGGATACGCAGATGATTTCGTCCACGCCCTTGGCTGTGAACTGGTCTTTAGTGCGGATAAAGCTGGGCACATGCGCGGAATGGCATGTGGGTGTGAATGCGCCGGGAACCGCGAAAACCACGACCTTGCGGCCAGCCAGTTTATCGGCCAGCGCGACGGGGGCAGGGCCTTCTGCGCCAAGTTGCACCAGTGTGGAGGCTGGTAGGCGATCGCCTTTGGAAATTGTCATTGAAGAAGCCTCTCTTGGAATTGCGTTATCTCTCCTCAAGGGTATAGAGTCTGCGCAGGTATTCGCCACCGTTTTAGAGAAGGGATCGCCCAAATGGCGCATTTTGTTGTTATCGGGGCCGGTCAAGCAGGGGCTTCGCTTGTTGCCAAGCTGCGTAGTTCAGGGTTTGAGGGTCAGATCACATTGATCGGCGAAGAACCCGTGCCGCCGTATCAGCGCCCGCCATTGTCCAAGGCTTATCTGCTGGGCGACATGGCGCTAGAGCGCTTGTTCCTGCGGCCTGAAAGCTATTACGCGGATCAGAATATCACGCTGAAAATGGGAGCGGCGGTCACTGCAATTGATGCTGGGAAGCGGCATGTGCATGTGGGTGGTGAAATCCTAACGTACGACCAACTTGCGTTGACGACTGGCTCTGCTGCGCGCACTTTGCCAGCCTCTATCGGTGGTGCTTTGGACGGTGTTTATACCGTGCGCACTTTGGCGGATGTTGATGCTATGACGTCTGAGTTTGTTGCTGGAAAACGCGCCTTGAGCGTGGGTGGCGGCTATATTGGGTTAGAGGCTGCTGCAGTTGCGCGTAAACTGGGTGTCGAGGTCACGTTGGTCGAGATGGGCGAACGTATTTTACAACGTGTCGCTGCTCCGCAAACCTCTGACTATTTCCGTGAACTCCATTCTTCGCACGGTGTGAAGATTGTCGAGGGTGTTGGTTTGGATCGCCTGACGGGTGACATCCGTGTAAATGGTGCGATGCTGACGGATGGCACATCTTTGGACGTTGATTTCGTGATTGTCGGCGTTGGAATTGCGCCGAACTCTGCATTGGCCAATCTATCGGGTTTGGTCATCGAGAACGGCATCGCTGTAGACACGCAAGGCCGCACATCTGATCCCAACATTTGGTCGGCTGGCGATTGCGCATCGTTTGAGCTTCGTGGCGAACGCCGTCGCCTAGAAAGCGTGCAGAACGCGATTGATCAGGCAGAAGCGGTTGCTGAGAATATGATGGGCGCGGGAAAGACCTACACACCCAAGCCTTGGTTCTGGTCGGATCAATACGACGTCAAATTGCAAATCGCGGGATTGAACATCGGTTATGACAGCATCGTTGAACGTCGCGATCCAAATAGTGCTGCAGTGTCGTTCTGGTACTATCAAGGCGATACGCTGTTGGCGGTCGATGCGATGAATGATCCGCGCAATTATATGATCGGTAAGCGCTTGATCGAGGCAGGGAAATCCCCCGCACCAGTGGTCATCGCTAACTTGAAAACCGACATGAAAGCTTTGCTAAAAGCGTGAGGATCATTGGCGGATCATTTCGCGGACGTGCTTTGGCATCAGTCGGTAAAGGTGATGCTGGTGCGCATCTGCGCCCCACTACGGATCGCGTCCGCGAGAGTCTTTTCAACGTGCTGCAAGGTGGTCGATACGGCGATCCTATCGAGGACATGCGCGTGCTTGATCTGTTCGCAGGCACAGGTGCGTTAGGTTTGGAGGCACTGTCGCGTGGTGCTTCGCACGTCACATTTGTTGAGAATGGTCGTAAGGGTCAAAGCTTGATACGTGAGAACATCGCGCTGTGTGACTGTAGGGATCAAACAAAGGTTCTAGGTCGTGATGCAACGCGTTTGCCCGCAAATCTAGATGCGCCCTATGATCTTATCTTCCTTGACCCGCCTTATGCCAAAAAAATGGGTGAGGTTGCGATGGCGTCAGCCCTTCAAAGCGGATGGTTCGCGGATGATGCGCTGATCCTATGGGAAGAAAGCGCGCCAATCAGTGCGCCGCTTGGCTGTGATGTGCTTGAAACACGTAAATTTGGTGGTACTAACATCAGCTTCATAAATTGGCGCGCACCAGCCTAAACCAAAAAAATGGCCCCGACGCGATGAAGCGAAGAGGCCAGTTTGGTACGAGGGAGGGTCGTCAGGATCTAGTGTTTTATCATTCTTTCGGGCCTTTGGCGGCGAAGGAGTGTACTAGGAAATCAATAAAGGCGCGCACCTTTGGCTGTGTGAAACGGCCGGGTGGGTAAACCGCGTAGGGGTCTCAACAGGCAGCTCTGGGATTGCGTCAACAACCAAGCCTTTTTCCATTGCTTCAGAATAAAGGAAGCTAGGGAGATAGGCGATGCCAAGACCAGCGATTGCGGCGTTCAGCAAAGATTGACCATCATTCACGCTTAGCCAGCCCGCCGTGCGGATTTGGCGTTTCTCGCCAGAGGGTGCAGTCACTTTCCAAACGTTGCCGCTGGACTGGTTTGAATAATGCAGCAGCTTGTGATCGTTCAGGTCGTCGATCTTTTCTGGGCGACCATATTTTTCGAAATACGCTGGGGATGCGATCATACGCTTATTAGTTTCTGTCAATTTACGTGCCTGAAGCGAGCTGTCTTCCAGCTCACCAATGCGGACAGCCATGTCAAAGCCTTCGGAAATCAGCTCAACGTAGCGGTTGTTCAAGACCATATTGACCGTGATGTCAGGAAACTCAGACAGGAAATCGCCAAGGACAGGGCTAAGGTGATTAACCCCGAAATCTGTCGCAACAGAGATGCGTAGCAGACCTGAGGGTGCTGATTGCATCGAGGTAACCAGCGCATCTGCTTCGCCAGCATCGTTCAGTACGCGACGAGCGCGATCATAGTAAGCAAGGCCAATTTCGGTTGGGCTAACCCGACGTGTCGTGCGGTTCAAAAGTCGAGCACCAAGGCGCGCTTCTAGGGATGATACGTGCTTGGAAACTGCGGATTTTGAAATCCCCATCTTCTTTGCAGCGTCTGTAAATCCATCCTGATCCACGACTGTGGCGAAGGCTTCCATTTCTGTTAGGCGATCCATTGCGTCTACCTTTGTGTCTCTGTTCGAGGACTAGGTATCGCTATCAAAAGGGGCGTGATTGGGGCGCTGGCTAGACAATGGTAGGGTTTTGTCGCGGATCGTTTGCGCCGTGGAAACAGCGAAACGGTATGTTTCTTTGGTAAAGCTGGGGGCTGTGCCCCCAACGTTTAAGCTTAAAGTGAGGCAGCCAATCGCGTCCCTTGGTTGATTGCGCGCTTTGCATCAAGTTCGGCCGCAACATCTGCGCCACCAATCACGTGACAGGAAACGCCCTTTGCTTCCAACGCATCCGCAAGCGAACGATCTGGCAACTGTCCTGCGCACAGAACAATCGTGTCTGCTTCGATCAAAGTTGGGTTTTCGCGTGCTTCACCGAAGGACACATAAAGCCCGCCTGCTTCAACACGCTCGTAGTTTACGCCACCGATCATGTTGACGTTCTTCATCTTTAACGCTGCACGATGAATCCAGCCCGTTGTTTTACCCAAACCCTTGCCGTGCTTTGTTGTTTTGCGCTGAAGCAAAGTCACCTCGCGCGCGGGTGCATCAGGCTGTGGACCCGCTGGTGCAAGACCGCCGCGTGTTTCTGATGGATCACCAACGCCCCATTCTTCTTTCCATGCGGCCAAATCGACCGTCGGGCTGACGCCTTCATGAACTAGCGTTTCTGCGACATCAAAACCGATACCGCCCGCGCCAATGATTGCGACGCGCTTGCCGACCTTCGCTTTACCGCGCAGGACATCTATATAAGAAAGCACGTTTGGCGCGTCTTGGCCGGGGATGGCGACATCACGCGGAACGACGCCTGTGGCGATGATAACGTCGTCGAAATCAGCCAATTGATCAGACGTTACTTCTGTGTTCAGCTGAACGTTCACGCCGCTAGCGGCGAGCATGGTGCGATACCAATCGACCAGACCCCAAAATTCTTCCTTGCCCGGAACCTGCTTGGCCATGTTCAATTGACCGCCCACTTCATCTGCGCGATCAAACAGCGTCACATTATGCCCGCGCTCTGCCGCGGTCATCGCAGCGCTTAGGCCCGCGGGACCGGCGCCGACGACGGCAATCTTCTTTACTGCCGTAGCTGGCTCAATCACCAGTTCCGTTTCATGGCACGCACGTGGGTTCACCAAGCACGACGTCATTTTGCCACCGAACGTGTGATCGAGGCAGGCTTGGTTACACGCAATACAAGGTGCGATGTGATCGGCTTTGCCAGCGATCGCTTTGCTGACAAAATCCGCGTCGGCAAGGAAAGGTCGCGCCATGGATACCATGTCCGCCGCCCCGCCAGCGATAACATCTTCGGCAACCTCGGGCGTGTTGATGCGGTTCGAGGTAATCACAGGAATGCTGACCTTACCCATCAGTTTTTTCGTGACCCACGTAAACGCAGCGCGTGGAACCGAGGTTGCGATTGTAGGAATGCGGGCCTCGTGCCAGCCAATGCCAGTGTTGATGATCGTAGCGCCGACGGCTTCCACGGCTTGGGCCAGTTGAATGACCTCTTCAAAGGTCGAACCATTCGGAACTAGATCAATCATGGAAAGACGGTAGATAATAATAAAGTCTGTACCAACGGCCTCGCGTACGCGGCGGACGACCTCAACGGGCAGACGCATACGGTTCTCGTAAGATCCTCCCCAGCGATCTGTTCGCTTGTTCGTATGGGTCACAAGGAATTGGTTCAGGAAATATCCTTCCGATCCCATAATTTCAACGCCATCATAGCCCGCTTGTTTGGCGCGCGTGGCAGCAACAACGAAATCATTGATTTGCTTTTCAATGCCGTCTTCATCCAGCTCTTTGGGAGGGAAAGGTGAAATGGGGGATTTAACGGCACTTGCAGAAACGCACTCAGGACCATAGGCATACCGACCCGCATGCAGGATTTGCATGGCGATCTTACCATCCGCTGCATGAACGCGATCTGTAACGATCTTGTGGTTCGAAATATCTTCGTCGCTGAACAGGCCGGCCGCACCAGGGAACACGCCACCTTCTTTAGAGGGAGACATCCCACCAGTGACGATCAAAGCTGCTTGCCCGCGCGCGCGCTCTGCATAGAATTCCGCAACGCGGTTCCAGTCTTTGCTTTCCTCAAGGCCTGTGTGCATTGACCCCATCAATACGCGGTTCTTCAAAGTGGTAAAGCCAAGGTCGAGCGGGGCAAGCATGTGCGGATAATCAGTCATAGTAACCTCCAAGTGTTGGAGGCAGAGTGCGCATGCAAAAAAGGCGTGTCACCTGAAACGCAGCGTCACCTGTTTGACGTGGTTTCGATGCGGGTAAATCGTGTGAATTTAGGCCGTTTCAACGTAGTGGCGGCGGAATGCGCGCTTTACCATGTCTAACTCTGCACGCAGCAGCGCGACTTCGGCACGAATATCGTCAGTTACGGCATCGCCTGCAATAATGGTGAAGCTATCCAGCGTTTCGCCCGTCTCTTTATCAAAGATTAGAAACGTTTGTGCCCCATTTTCAACCAATTCCACAGGGATAGGCACCCGCAAGGACCATTGGTTCGGTTCACCCGTTTCTTTAAGATGTAATGTGCCTAGCAGCTTCTCTAAGTGGGTCACGCCAAGATCAGGTCGTCCGGCATCCAAATCTTTTGCAGTCAGCACACCTTCCCAGACACCTTCGAAAAGACGGGTTTTGCTTAACTCAAAGACACTCATATCGCAGTTCTTTCTGTTCTTAGTTTAGTGCGGCGTGGGATGTTAAACATCTGCGCGCGGGCGACGGCTTAGCGTGAGGTCGCGCAGAGTGACTTGGTTCATTTGAGGGCCTTCAAAAATAAGATCTAGCCACATACTATCTACACGCTTTTCATTCAACTTGGTGTAAGCCAGATCAAATTCAACCATTGGTACTTTGTCGTTCAAAGGCAATTCGCGCACCACCTGTTCCGTGTTGGGACCATGCTTTATGTTGAGGCGTGCAAAGATTTCGAGGGGTTTTTCCATTTCGATGATGGGTTCCAACCGTATCAGGTGTTTGCGTTTAAGGCCGCTCACACTTGCTTCGGGTAGATCGATCACCAACGACAAGAACGAGCTGTCGAATTAAAAAACATCCATGCGCAGGCCGTAAGGTGCTAAATCGGCTTCGCGGATGTTACTTGGCGCAAAGAAAGCTCTGACAGGTCGCAGTCGTGGTGAAGTGAAATTTCGCGCCCCAGCATTGATTTGCTAGGGACAGAGGCCATGCCTTGAGCAGGCAGCGGACCGCTCCATGTTTCGGGGCGCCATGCCCAATCTGAATCGTGTGATTTTTGAATCGCTTGGCTGCCGATTAAGGGCAGGGCCAGTCGGTTGTCTGCAACGTGAACAAAGCGATTTAGATGAACCAACAAGCGTCTGGCCATACCGCGTCGCTTTCGCAAAACAGAAAGCCGCGTTTTTGTTGACGCATCAGCAATGCGCGCCCAACGACGCAAAGATCGGTTGAACAATAGTCTGCCCAAAAATGAAGATTGTTCCGTCGACATGGTAGCCAGTTACCTATTTGGTGATTGTTTCCAAATCTACCTTAATCAAATTAAGAGCGGTTTAACAAACGTCCAATGAGCCCACGGGCACCTTTTTCTCTGGTTCAACCGTGTCGGGCGTAGGAATTTTTGACACAATCCCTGGCTACTCAATTGGGTTGCCTTCAACCGGTGTGGCAGGGGTGTTAGAATTGTTCCCAAGTATTGCACCGCGTGTCGCTGACAGTCCTTTGGTTAGTTTAGTCAGCAAATCTGCGCCAGCGTCCGATGTCATACTTGACCCTTTCGGCGCAAACAGCCCCAACAGCACCAGTCGTTGGTCTAGTAACGTTGAACCGCGCCAATGCACCGGATCAGCCACCGAGAAAACCTCGTCGCCACCTGTTGCGACTTGAACCAGTGCCAAAGCGCCTTTTTGCTTTTGTTGCAAGATACTTCGGGGTGCGCTTGCTTGGGCCAAATCAGTTGTCGTTGGGGCAACTGCGCGCGCGCCGCGACGGTTGGAAATTTGTAGGCTCATAACTGTGGTGTCCGCGCCAGCACCTTTGCCATCAAGCGATGAACATTTGGCAAGCATCAACGAGCCGCTCTGCAATCGGTTGTTTATAGAGGAATCGTCAATGCAATAGCCCTCGGGAGCCGTCACAATGAACGACCCACGGGCCAGCTTGGCACGCGTGCTTTTTGCGACGATAGTGCCTACTGTGGCACCTTTGGTTTGAGCTGTGTCTTTCGGCGCAAAGGAAAGTCCGTTCGCTCCGTCGACACATGCGCTCAACGATGCGCTACACAACAGTGCCAAGCCCAACTTACGGGCTTGGCGTTTGTTGAGATCACAGATCCCAATATTCATGCTTTTCTGCCTTACCGCCGGGATGCGTGACCGCGCCCTTGTAGATTTCACCAACTTGATCTGCATACTTCCAAAGTGCACCAGAGGCATAGATCGTCTCGCGTGGGCCTTTCCACTCGGTACGGCGCGCGGCCATATCTTCGTCGGAAATATCAACATCAAGTGTGCCCTCGACGGCATCAAGCGTGATGATGTCACCCTGTTGTAGCAATGCAATCGGTCCACCGTGTGCCGCCTCTGGACCAACATGACCCACGCAGAAACCGCGCGTTGCACCAGAGAAACGTCCATCCGTGATCAGCGCCACTTTCAGGCCCATACCTTGACCGGACAGCGCTGCAGTTGTTGCCAACATTTCGCGCATTCCAGGGCCACCTGCTGGACCTTCATTGCGAATAACGAAAACGTCGCCTTCGCTGTATGTTCGGTTTTGAACCGCTTCAAACGCGTCCTGTTCGCATTCAAAAATACGCGCAGGGCCAACGAAACGCTGATGCTGCGCTGCCATGCCCGCAACTTTCACAATCGCGCCTTCGGGGGCAAGGTTACCCTTGAGGCCAACAACGCCACCTGTTTTGGTGATTGGTGTTTCAACAGGATAAACCACGCGGCCATCGGCCTTGAGCGTGTGCTTGTCGAGTTCTTCGCCGATTGAGTAACCCGTCGCGGTCATACAATCCTCATGGAGCAAGCCCGCACGACGCAATTCGTTCAGAACAACTGGAACGCCGCCGGCTTCGTAGAGGTCTTTCGCAACGTACTGACCACCCGGCTTGAGGTCGACAAAGTAAGGCGTGTCGCGGAAGATATCGCAGACGTCTTCAAGGAAGAAATCAATGCCTGCTTCATGCGCCATCGCAGGAAGGTGCAGACCCGCATTCGTGGACCCGCCCGTACACGCAACGATGCGCGCTGCGTTCTCAAACGCTTCGCGCGTGCAGATGTCGCGCGCGCGGATGTTCTTCTCAATAAGGTTCATCACCGCGATGCCAGATGCTTTAGAATATTCGTCGCGGCTCTCAAACGGAGCTGGAGCACCAGAAGAGTTCAGCAGGCCAAGGCCAATTGCCTCGGATACGCAGGCCATGGTGTTAGCTGTGAATTGGCCGCCGCATGCACCAGCAGAGGGGCAGGCGACGCGCTCGAGAATCTCTAGCTCGGCTTCAGTCATCGTGCCGTTTTGCTGATGACCAACAGCTTCAAACATGTCCTGAACGGTCAGATCACGATCCGCATATGCTGCAGGAACGCTGGCACCTTCTGGCGCGCGACCCGGAAGGATGGAGCCCCCATAAACAAAGACGGACGGCACGTTGAGGCGGATCATCGCCATCATCATGCCCGGTAGGGATTTATCACAACCCGCAAGACCAACAAGTGCGTCATAGCAGTGGCCGCGCATTGTCAGTTCAACCGTATCTGCAATCGCTTCACGCGATGCCAAGGAGGAACGCATGCCCTCATGACCCATCGCGATTCCGTCAGTCACAGTGATCGTCGTAAATTCGCGCGGCGTTCCAGAGGCAGCCTTGACACCCATCTTTGCAGCTTGCGCTTGACGGTTCAAAGAGATGTTGCACGGTGCCGCTTCATTCCAGCAAGTCGCAACGCCAACCAGCGGTTGGTGGATTTCTTCTTCGGTCATGCCCATTGCATAATAGTAAGAACGATGCGGCGCGCGGGCAGGGCCCTCGGTCACGTGGCGGCTGGGCAGTTTGCTTTTGTCAAATTTGGTCATTGCTGGCTCCCGAGAATGCTTTGGAATGTGGATAATTCAGCAATGCCGAACCCGCAAGTCGCAAAGCCCTCTGGCACACGGCGCAGAGCAAGCCTAGATAGGCTATATGCTAAAGATACTTTTCTCTTTTGACTATTCTGCTCATGAGCGTTTCATCGCCCCCGCGCGCGCGGGGGCGCAAATTTGGCGTTTAATTCTCGGTCTTGTCCTAACTGTACTTTTCATATGGATCTGCGCGCCGCTCATTTGGCAATTTTTGTTCTACACCATGAGCGACGAAGGATATCGTGCCGTTCACGAGGATCTTGAAACGCTTTTGCTGCCGCAAAGCATTTTGATCCTGCTGTCCTCATTCGGTTTGATCTGGCTCGCGCTTGCGGCGATTGTTCTGGTCTTACACAAACGCCGACCTGAAACATTGATTGGCTCCCCCACGATCGCCTTTTTGCAGGCTAAATTTGTGATCGTCGCGTTGTTGTTGTTGACGGTGGCGATGTTGCTTATGCCACCCTACGGCTACTCACCTGCATTAGAAGGCGGATTACCTTTTGGACGTTGGGTGCTGTTCCTCGTTCCTGCATTGCTTGCGGTTTTCATCCAAACGAGCGCTGAAGAAGTGCTTTTTCGTGGCTATTTGCAACAACAACTCGCAGCGCGTTTCAATCATCCCGCAATTTGGATGATGTTGCCGTCGGTACTGTTTGGATTGGCCCACTATGCGCCTGATACATATGGCAGCAATGCGTGGCTTGTCGTGATTTGGGCGGGTATTTTTGGTCTGTTTGCAGCCGACCTAACAGCACGTTCTGGAACACTTGGTCCTGCCATTGCATTGCACTTTGCGACCAATGTTTCAGCGTTATTACTGATTGCACCACAAGGCGAGATGTCAGGCCTTGCATTATTCCAACACGGATTCTCTGCTGCCGACGAAGATGCGGTGCGCGCGTTCTTGCCCATCGACTTTGCGGTGATGCTGGTCAGTTGGCTGGCTGCACGCCTTGCTTTGCGGCGTTGATTGCAATTGGGGCCAAGGGGCTTTATCTGGCAACAAAGACTAATGCAGGAAAGGGTCTGGGATGAACTGGATCAACAATTACGTCCGCCCACGGATCAACTCTATTTTCTCACGTCGTGAGACGCCTGAAAACTTGTGGTCCAAGTGTGACGAATGCGGCATGATGTTGTTTCACCGCGAACTGAGCGGCAATCTCAACGTCTGTACGTCCTGTGGTCACCATATGGCGATCACAGCGCGTGATCGTTTTGAAGCGCTGTTTGACGTTGGGATTTTCACCGAAATTGATGTGCCCGCCCCCGTTGTTGATCCTTTGCAGTTTCGCGATCAAAAGAAATACCCTGACCGTTTAAAGGCCGCACAGAAAGTAACAGGCGAAGCAGAGGCTATGTTGGTTGCTGAAGGCGAGATCGGGCGCACACCAATCGTCGCAGCCTGCCAAGACTTTTCGTTCATGGCAGGGTCCATGGGCATGTATGTGGGCAATGCGATTATTACGGCCGCTGAACGTGCGGTCGCGACGGGCAAGCCTTTGGTGTTATTTTCCGCAGCGGGCGGCGCACGTATGCAAGAGGGCATTCTTAGCCTCATGCAAATGCCACGCACGACGGTTGCCATCCAAATGCTGAAAGAAGCAGGACTGCCGTATATTGTGGTTCTGACCCATCCAACGACGGGGGGGGTGACCGCGTCATATGCGATGCTGGGAGATGTTCAGATTGCTGAACCGAATGCTTTGATTTGCTTTGCGGGACCCCGTGTGATTGCGCAAACTATCGGTGAAAAGCTTCCTGAAGGTTTCCAGCGCGCTGAGTATTTGCTAGAGCACGGCATGCTAGACCGCGTGACCAAGCGGACCGAGATGAAGGAAGAATTGGTTTCCATCATCCGTATGCTGATGCACATGCCGCCCCCTGTTATGGGCGATTTGCCAAAGCCGTCGGAGTATCCCGAGCTGGCTGCACCAGCAGACGCAGAAACAGCTGAGACTGCGAAAGAATGAGCGTGGGCACATCTGACGTCATCCTTAAAAGGATGATGTCACTGCATCCGAAGATCATTGATTTGGTTCTTGATCGCGCGACGCGTTTGTTAGATGCGCTGGACAATCCTGAACGCAAACTTCCCCCCGTAATCCATATCGCTGGGACCAACGGCAAAGGTAGCACCCAAGCGATGCTGCGCGCGGGTCTTGAGGGCGTGGGTAAAGAGGTTCATGCCTATACATCCCCCCATCTTGCACGCTTTCACGAACGCATCCGTGTCGCGGGGGATCTGATTTCCGAAGAGCACCTCACCGAAATTCTGGATGAATGCTACACAGCCAATGGCGGTGAAAGCATTACGTACTTCGAAATTACAACCTGCGCTGCCTTCCTTGCGTTTGCGCGTGTTAAGGCGGATTACACATTACTTGAGGTCGGCCTTGGCGGGCGTGTGGATGCGACCAATGTGATTGATACGCCTGCGCTGACGATCATCACGCCTGTGTCGATTGACCATCAGCAGTTCTTGGGTGACACGCTTGCGGAAATTGCTGGTGAAAAAGCAGGTATACTTAAACGGGGTGTGCCGTGTGTGGTTGGTCCGCAAGAAGACGAAACCATTGATGTGATCGAGGCCAAAGCAGCCCGTCTTGGCGCGCCTTTGTTGGTTCATGGTCAACATTGGCATGTCAGCGAAGAGCGAGGACGTTTGATCTATCAGGACGAAACGGGCTTGCTTGATCTGGCCATGCCAGCATTGCTTGGGGCGCATCAGGTGCAAAATGCTGGTGCAGCAATCGCTGGCTTGCGTGCGCTGGGCTTTGGTGAGAAAGCGTGCAGTGCAGCGATGACGGATGTCACGTGGCCCGCGCGTATGCAGCGCCTGAAGGATGGCGCATTCCCTGCACGTGTACCCAGCCTAGAGCTTTGGTTGGATGGCGGTCACAATGCATCTGCCGCGCTGGCGATTGCGGATCTTCTTGGAAAATTGCCCAAGCGCGAAACGCATTTGATTTGTGGGATGCTCAACACCAAAGACGTAAGTGGCTACATGAAGCCCCTTGCGCCGCATGTGACGGGTTTGATGGCTGTTAGCATTCCCGACGAGATCAATACGTTACCCAGCGATGTGACTGCACAAGCTGCGCGCGCCGCTGGGATCGACGCGACGGAAGCTGAAAATGTGCAGGATGCACTCACATCTATAGCGCAAAAATCGCCAAATGCGCGGGTGTTGATCTGTGGATCGCTCTATCTGGCAGGCCATGTGTTGCGTGAAAACGGTTGAACCCTAGATTGGTAACGCTAACGAGTCCTAGTGAGATTCATGCAACCCTAGTGATATATTGACGTAAGAGAAGCGTAGGTTACAGCTAGATTCAACGAAAGCGGAAAAACGTTTCGAGCAGGTATGAGCAGTAATTTGTCAAAAATAGGTGCGTTTGCGCCAGCCATTCTGATGGCCTCCCTTTCGCTCTTGCTGAATACGCAAGATGTGCAAGCTGATATTGCCCCAGGGCTGTCTAGCGTCGAATTTGAATTCGGTGGTCAGTCGCCTAGGGTCAGGACTCATAAC
>NZ_JABBAM010000090.1 GCF_018607965.1 Planktotalea sp. | reverse complement strand
TTCGTTCAAGTTTTCGCGCCACATCGCACCCGCGCGCGAGGCGGTGTTCACGATCGATGCGCCCTCGGACAGCTTGCCAAGCATCGCATCTAGAAACGTTTTCAATCCAAAATAATTGACCTTCAAGATCAACTCTTCCAATCCTTCGCGCGGTGGAACACCCGCATTGTTGATCAGCGCATTAAACGGTCCTTCGGCCTGTTCGACCGCGGCTGCGATTGATGCAGGATCACTCAGATCAATCTTGATCCATGTATCCACATTCGCATCGGGTTCGTTCACATCAAAAGCCGTTACATGATGGCCCAGGGCCTTCATTTTGGCAGCAACTTCTGCACCGATGCCCGTGGCACCACCTGTTAGTGCTACTTTCATGTTCGCTCCCTCACGTCGCCGCGCTCAGGACCTGACCGCACTTGGGTCAAATCGCAAAGTTTATTAAATCCAAACCGCCCGTTAATAGTCAATCTCAAGATGTGTTTCTCCATGAGCCGCGCGTGATTGGCACAAAATAATTTGACCCGCTTGTTGGGCTTTAGACAGCACATAATCGCGGTGTTCCACCTCGCCAGAGATCACACCGCACTTGCACACCCCGCATATACCGTCTGAGCATTTCACGTCCACATGCACACCATTTTCGATCAGGACATCCGAAATGGTCTTGTCCTGTGGAATTTCAAATTCCCTCCCCGACTTCGCCAATTTGACGGTGAACGCGTGGTTCACATAGTCGGGCTGCTCTGGCACCGCGAAGTATTCTAGGTGGCGCGCGTCTTCTGGGAAACCATTGCGCTCTGCTGCGTCCATGACGCCTTCCATGTAGCGATCTGGTCCGCATGTGTAGACATGCCAATCCGGACAGTACCCTGACAAGATCACGTCCAAATCAGCACGCGTCCCTTGATCAGAAAAATGAAACGTCACGTGGTCGACCCACGGCATGTTTTTCAAGTCCGCGACGTATCCAGCCCCGTCCTTGGTGCTGGCTGAATAGTGCATTTCAAACGTTTTGCCCAAAGCATGTAGGCGATGTGCAAAAGCGATCATTGGCGTAATCCCGATACCGCCACCCATAAGAAACGTTTTGCTGGCGCCCTCCACCAATTCAAAGTGATTGATCGGCTTGGAAATAAAGACGCGACGCCCCTCGTTGAAGATACGATGCAGGAACTTGGACCCCCCCCTGCCCTCGTCTTCACGCAACACGCCAATCTGATACGAGCTGCGATCCGCAGGATTTCCCGACATGGAATATTGGCGCACAAATTCAGGGGCCACGACCACATCCAAATGCCCACCCGCAGTCCATTCTGGCAAATCGCCGCCATCAAATGCTGAGAACTCATACTTGGTGACGCCCGCCGTCATTGCTTCGACCTTCGAAATACGGGCCATGATTACTGGCGCATCGTCAAAAGACGGATAGTCATGCGCCAAGCCATCGGTTTCTCCGCGCGCAAGGCGGGCCTTGTAGTCGTCTGCTGTGATCATCGCCTCGTAGGCCGCAATGCCCGCTTCGCGATCCATGGGAAACGGGTATGGCCACGGATGCGGCGCAAGATTGGCGGGGTAAACGGCCAGCGTTTGGTCCTCAAACTTGAGATCCAGATCCGTTTGCAAGCCGCGACGGTTCACAGGCTGTGCAGGTTTACGATATGCGCCGTCCTCTTTGACTTCGATATCCCACCACCACTTTTTATAGTCGTTCAAACCCCCATTACCGAGCGTGTCGTCCAGCTTTGCCAGCACGGGTGCCGCCGCAGGAATATTCATCGCGGCCCAACGGAACGGCTTTTCTGCAAACAACCCCTCAAGGTTCCAAGGACAGGTCTTCATACACCGCCCACACATCGCACCGCCTTCAGTAGTAATGCGGTAAGTCGTGCACTTCTGACTGTCAGACTTCCAAATCTCGTAGCCATTAAACATCAACTTCGGACCAGCCGTGATCGCCCCAGAGGGACATTCGCGTGCGCATTTATTACAGCTTTCGCAGAATTTCTGCAGGCCAAAATCAATCGGCTTGTCATGTGCAAGCGGCATATCCGTTGTCACAGCACCCGATTTCAAACGTGGGCCGAGCAGCGGATGCAAGATCACTTCACCAATGCGACTGACCTCGCCCAACCCCGCAAGTAAGAGCAAAGGCGGTTGCAAGACTTCGCCGTCCATGACCGTATGCGCCTTGGCTTTATAACCCATATTGCGGATTTGCTTGGCAATCACACCGCCCAAAAGCGAAAAGCGCAGGTAAGCACGCATGCTTTGGGCAACCGCGACCCAATCATCGCCGCTCGCGCCGTCCATCGTCTCGTAGCCCTGATCAATCAACATGCTTATTGCATGGTTGTGGGGCGGAATTATCGGCTCGCCCGTTGCGTCGTGGCTGTACCACGTCCAATCAGGACAACGCGAAATACCGACCGCATCAATGCCTAAAAAATAGCTCGCCGCTTTAACATTGGCCGCGTTCAATTCCGCGTCTGTTGGAGGTGCGGCAACAGGCTCTGCCCCGCCATCTTGCAGCAAAACAAATGCCCCAAGGATACGCCGTTGCGCGGCTGAAAGCGCACATTTGCGCGCATAGTAGCCACCTGCGGCTGCCTTTTGCTGCTTCTTGCCCAACTCACCAAACTGCGCGCGGGCAAACATGTCTGTGCGCTTGGGAACACGGGCGACACGCTCTTCGTCGATATACGTCGTTGGTGTGTCTTTGCGTGTCAGCTTTTCAAACGGCAACGCCCCGTCCACAAAGTTACGTTTCGCATAGGGGTCACGATTAAATGCGTTTTTCATCGTGTCCGTACCAAGCCACCATGCAGGCCCTTGCGTCTTAAACCACGGTTGATCCGCCATCGCAGCCAAAGGTGCATCCGTTGCCAATTCAAAGTTCGTGGTCACAACGGCCAGACCAAAGCCAGTCCCAATATAGGGCGCAACGAGCGCGCCGTCTTCGACACTTGCAAGACCCGCAGCCACAGCCAACTTGTTCATGTCCACATCGGTCGTGGAAATAGAATGCGACCGAGAATCGTAACCAAGCAAACGCAGGTAATTCGCGACCCCGACCGCAGCCTCATTGGCGCGCAAACACGCACGATGATCTTCGCATCCGATGATCCAGTCCGCGCCCGGTTCATCCGCACGTACAGCGCGGTTCTG
>NZ_JABBAM010000073.1 GCF_018607965.1 Planktotalea sp. | reverse complement strand
CGCCCATTCTCATCCGCATCTGGATAAGCAGGACACCAATCCGCAATATCGCGCGGAACTGTCAGCAAGATAGGCCGCCCATGGGATTTCAACGCCGAAAGTGCCGCCCGCGTCCAAATGCGACCCGCAGGTCGATGATCCCAACGCGCAACAGGAACCACATCCCCATCGCATCGTTTGGGACGCACTGCCGAATCCGGCGCATAGGTTTTCGCGCTAAGGGATTGCGTAGTCTCGCCCTGATTAAGACGCATCTTAGGGCGCGTCTCTGTCCAAGCGCTTTGACCAGTCTCAGGGACGAGACCCATCGAAAACACCAAAACTGCCGTCAAAACCATATATTTCATAAAGATATCCTGACTATTTCCTTTGTCAAAACGCAAGTGGCTTTGCGCGAAATGTGACTTAACCTTTCTTGGAAACAGTCTGTTCTTGCCCACGACCTGCCACGTTTGCGCCCGAATACGACGCCATACGGTGATCCAACGCACCTATAAGTTGAGCGAAGGTTTACATAATGTCTCTTTTTAAATCCCTGACAGCCCGTCTGCCCGGAACACGTGTTTCTCCGAAGACCAAAGCTGTGTCTCGTAGGCTTGGACACAAGACGAAGAGCGATAAACCAGATCTCGACAAGCTTTTGGTCATTCCAATTTCTAACGAACCCCACGAAGAGCAACTGCGCAGCTATTATTTCAACCAAGGACAATTCCTTGCGCGACAAGAGCGCTGGGACGACTTCACCACCTTGGTCATCGAAGAAGATCAAAAGCGCCGTGCGTCTGGCGGTGGCATGCCGATCGCCGAACTGCTGTGCCAAGGTGCGCGCTCTGACGTCGTGGCACTTGCAGAACACCTTTTGATTGATGGAACGCCTGAAGAAAACCGCCCCCTTACAGATGCAATTTCAGCACAGATGCAATTTCAGCGCTTGAACAGATACTCGGCGAATATCCCGCCAACCATGTGATCGCGACGATTGTTGCGATGGCACATCTTGATATTGCCTGGGCTTGGCGTGGAAATGCTGCATTGCGCGATACAGCAGCGCGCAATCTTGAAGCATTTCAACTTCACTGTACCCGCGCACAACAAGTTTTGGATCCATTCTGTGGGATCGAACTTGATAGCCCCCTTGTCACCGCAGCTCGCTGTGCCTTACTGGTCGGAATCCCTAATGCAAGCGATCGCGTTGCGGATGATTACGAAGATTTAATTGATCTCGCACCCGATCATCAGCGCCATATCCGCGCGCTTGGGCATCACATGTTGCCACAATGGTTCGGAAGCTACGCAACTCTTGAACTCGAAGCCCGCCGCACAGCTGCGCGCACGCAAGACATCTGGGGTGCAGGTGCTTATACATGGGCATTCTTTGATGCGTTACTTGTTGACCCTGCTTGTGTATCTGTTCTGGATGTGCCCTTTTTCCTTAACGGCATACGCGACATTCTCGAACGTTCTCAAGATCAGCACAACGCCAACTTATTCGCGTCATATGCCGCTGTTTCAATCCCAATTGCTGCTCGTATGTGCACAGATGATTTGGCCGCGACTGCAGCACTTGAACACGTTCAAAAAGCAGCACAATGGATTATGTCCGATCATTTGCATGAATTGCATCCGCTCATTTGGGGCCACGCTATGGAAGGTTTTGACAACCAAGCGCGCATCGCCTCCATTGACGCCTTGTTCAAACAGGGCCGCGAAAAAGCCGATCAAGTGTTTGTACGTTTCTTTGGCGATCAAATGAAAAAGGGCAATGCACTCATTTTCACACCACAAGGGCTTTATGTGCAGCAGCCCTAGGTGTTTTGCGTCCCTTGAACCCGCCGGAACACTCTAGAAAGGTTTCCCCGTCTAACTGATATGCTTAGTGCCCATTAAGACCTCCGCTTTGCCAAACAGACCTTCTGTCGTTGATTGATCGGATAGAACGGGTGAGGCAACCAATGCGACATTCAGCTTCACTTTCTCGGAAATTTTCGGCTTTAGAACTTTCCAACTTTCAGCATTTTTACGTTTTGGTAAAAAGCTGTATCTAATGCTTCGCAAAGTGGCCTTCAACGAAGCCCCTCTCGACCAAGAAAATACTTTCGTGTCCACCGCGATCAGTTTGCTAATGTCGCTCGACACATGAAATGGTTCTGAACGCATCAATTGCATCACATCATGTTCCACATCTGCTAGGTTCAAGAATTGGGTCGTGTTCAATGGAACGACCAAAGCCGTTGAATCCAATGCACATACAAGATCAGCGTTTGCAAAGGCTTGCTTCAGCCGAATTCGAATAAGGCCCAGTATTTGGTTACGCAATCTTGATGGAACAATCGAAAACAAAGCGCTTGTATGCCTCAGTTTTACGACCATCAAAGCAGCAGGCGCTTGCATCGTGCCTGCGTTAACGCGCAATTGGATCTCTCGCTCAAAGGCGGTTCACGTTAAGGCACCATGGTCCGGATCGCAAACAACAGCTGCAGCCAATCTATTTTCACGCGTAATTTTTCCCTGTTCTTGATCCAGCATGTAAGCCGCAATCATTATGGATGCGAAATTCATGATCCCAAGTGGAACTGCTGCATTGGCAAAAAACCAAGATTGTGTCGCGTCAGGCAGCATAAAGCCAGCACCCAAATGCGACGACGATGCGATAGATAAGACAATTAAATGGACCAAACGTCGCGATGAATCAAAGCGTGTCAACCGCGCCCAAGTTGCACCAACAATGAGAGAAATCACAATCCCATTATGCCTGCCCACATACCCAAGCCAGCAATTCCGTAGCGCGTCATGACTGCCATCACGAAACACAATAAGGCGGCACGCATACCTAGAAAGGCACCGCAAAGAACCATCGGGACATTTCGCAAGTCAAGAATCAAACCCTCAATCGGCTCAATCGGCATGTTCATTTGCAAACACGCCACGCCACCAAACGCCAAACCCAACAGAAATTGACTTTGCTCATGCGTAAAGAGTCGTCGCTTTACGAACCCATAAGCCCCTGTAAGGACGACAATAAGCGCCAGTGAACCTGTGAAATCAAACCAAACTGATGAAGAGTAAGTCATTTTGCACCCATCTATTTAACTACCCTTTCTTACTCTCCAAGAATTTAATGCCCAATTAATCGCAGAAATCCTTTTAGTTTTCATTTGCATATAAATCTTTGTTTAGCTGTGCATTGATCATACGTGCTGTCCCTC
>NZ_JABBAM010000085.1:1449-21723 GCF_018607965.1 Planktotalea sp. | reverse complement strand
CTCTACCTTTACGTCATCTGATATCATCGTCAGGAGTTCCTGTGTAAATTTTGGCGCAGGGGCGATTCTCAAACAGAATAGGGCCAAAGTGCGTATTTTCACCTTGAGCGCATGATATGATCCCCGTCAAGACAGATCGGTTTCATTAGCGGGTGGTCATAGCGCTAACAGCGACGTATAACTGCTAATTCATACTATTTTTCTTCAGGAGACGACAGATGAGCGATTGGCAAAAAACGGACTGGCGCATCAAGCCACGGGTCCAAATGCCGGATTATACCGACGCGGCGGCTTTGGCCGCAGTTGAGGCGCAACTCTCTGCTTATCCTCCTTTGGTTTTTGCGGGCGAAGTACGCACGTTGAAAAAACAATTGGCAGCCGCTGCACGCGGTGAATCGTTCCTTTTGCAGGGTGGTGATTGCGCAGAAAGCTTTGAACAATTCAGCGCGGACGGTATTCGCGACACGTTCAAAGTGATGCTGCAAATGGCAATGGTTTTGACGTTCGGTGCAAAGGTGCCAGTCGTTAAGGTTGGCCGTATGGCCGGTCAATTCGCCAAGCCACGCTCTGCCAACACAGAAACGATCAACGGCGTCGAGCTGCCCAGCTACCGCGGTGACATCATCAATGAACTCGCCTTCACACCCGAAGCGCGCATTCCTGATCCCAAGAAGATGCTGCAAGCCTACACACAAGCCGCCGCAACGCTGAACCTGCTGCGCGCGTTTTCAACAGGTGGTTACGCAGACGTGCATCAAGTGCATTCTTGGACGCTTGGATTCACAGGTGGGGATCAAGCAGCCGAGTACCGTGAAATGGCGAACCGCATCAGCGATGCGCTTGATTTCATGAGGGCTGCTGGTTTGGACAGTGATCACGAACCGTCCTTGAAGACGGTTGACTTTTACACGTCACACGAGTCGCTTTTGCTTGAGTATGAAGAGGCCCTGTGTCGCTTGGATTCCACCTCTGGCAAGTGGCTTGCTGGTTCTGGCCACATGATTTGGATTGGTGACCGAACACGTCAGCCTGATGGTGCGCATGTTGAATATGCACGCGGTGTTCAAAACCCGATTGGTCTGAAATGTGGTCCCACAACGACCGCGGACGACTTGAAGGTTCTGATGAACAAGCTGAACCCAGAAAACGAAGAGGGTCGTTTGACCCTGATCGCACGTTTTGGGGCGGGCTCTGTCGCTGAACATCTGCCACGTTTGATCAAAGCGGTTAAGGAAGAGGGCGCGAACGTGCTTTGGACCTGCGATGCGATGCACGGAAATACGATTAAATCCTCAACGGGCTATAAAACGCGTCCGTTTGAAAGCGTTTTACGCGAAGTGCGTGAATTCTTTGGCGTTCACAGTGCCGAGGGTACCATCCCCGGTGGTGTGCATTTTGAGATGACAGGCCAAGACGTGACTGAATGTACAGGCGGCGTGCGCGCTGTCAGTGACGAGAATCTGTCTGATCGCTACCACACAGCGTGTGATCCACGTTTGAACGCCAGCCAGTCTTTGGAATTGGCTTTCCTAGTTGCTGAAGAACTCTCCGCGCGTCGCGGTGCGGCGCAAGCGCAGGCCGTCTAATCTCCACTTAATTGATATTTGAAACGCCCAGTTGAACGCCCCGTCAAAAGCGGGGCGTTTTGCGTTTTAGTCGTTAGAGACGACAAGGCGTAGACCACTCGCCTTTGCTTTGCCTTGTAGGGATTGATTGCGGTGCGACAGAAAAGGGGTTGGGGCTTCTGCAAAACCGTAGTTTGGTTCGCGCAGAGAGTCGGGTCGCGTATTTTCAAATGTGCCAAGCCCTGCAATCGCGAAAGGGGCATCGCCATGAACCGCGCAACTGCGCATATTGTCCATCTGAAAACGACGCGGAGTTTTGCCAAGACCGCCAATGATATCAAGACAGCCGACCAAGCGACTGGCGTGGCCTTTTGCATCGCTCATGGGCAATAAAAGCATACGTGCACGCATCGGGATGCGCCCAAATCTGCGATTGGCACTTAGATTCAGTTCAAGTTTAGAGGGGTTCGCAAAGAGGTCAAGTATGGCCTCCGACACTGCATCGCGCACTGTCGGATCAAACAGGGCTGTGATTGGCATGCCACGCACGTCCATTCCTAGAGTGTCGTTTAAAACCGATCCTGAAACACGAATACGCGCAACGCTGGGGCGACTTTTTCGGCGACAAAGGTATACGCTAGGGATTGCTCGATGCCGCGTGGATCAAACTCACTACGTGCGGGCATTTGACGTTTCGCGCGCAACGCATCCCAGTACGCCATAAGATCGCGGCATGCAGGAAATGTATCGGGTTTATCGGTCGCGTGTTCATGCCCGAACATTACAACTGTTGCGTCACTTTCATGGCTTGGATGCTTTGGGCGTTCTATAGTCACAACAGTTACCTTTTCAAAAAGAAGCGCGAGACAGTTTGGGAGCGTGCACGCCTCAAGTTTTAAACCTATCTCAACGATGGTTACGCTTGCTTTAACGTAGCAGGTTTTGGATTAAATTTAGCGAAATCTAAAGGAATGGTTAATCAGAGCGCTTTGAACTGCTATTGTGACGCTGGCGAAACTTGCGGTTTACTCTGCAGTTGGCTTAGGTGCAGGTATTGATTTGCTCGAACTATGAAAAGGCCAACATAATGCTCACATCCATGACAGGGTTCGCTGCACGCACAGGGCGTAGCGATGGGTTTTCTTGGGGGTGGGAAATACGCTCGGTCAATGGCAAAGGCTTTGATCTGCGCTTTCGTATGCCTGATTGGCTTAGCGTGCTTGAGGCGGATGTGCGCAAGCAAGCGAGCGCTGTGATCGGTCGTGGTTCGGTGTCCCTGAACCTAAAGATCATGCGCGACGCGGGCGAAAACAGTGTTGAGATCAATCCAGACGCCCTCAACCGTATCTTAGAGGCAATCAGTCAGATCGAGCAGCGCGCGGGTGAAACGGGCGTAAACCTGACGCCAGCCAGCGCCAGCGATGTAATGAATTTTCGCGGCGTCATGGACGCGCCGCAGAACCGCGAAGCAAGCGATGAATTGTTGGATGCGCTGCGCGCCGATATCGCGCCTTTGCTGGACAGCTTTAATGAAATGCGCACTTCGGAGGGTGCGTCACTGGATGGCATGCTGACACGTCAGTTGGACGAGATCGAGATGCTGACCAAGAACGCACAAGGCTTGCTAGGAGATCGCGCCGCTGAAATGCGCACCAACTTTGAGGCCGCCATCGCACGCGTCATGGGCAGTCGCGCTGAGATGGACGAGGCGCGCATTGCACAAGAGATTGCTGTGCTTGCGGTGAAATCAGATGTGACTGAGGAAATAGATCGCTTACATGCCCACATAAGTGCTGCGCGTGATCTTATGGCCAGCGGTGTTCCTGTTGGACGCAAGCTTGATTTTCTGTGCCAAGAGTTCAATCGTGAAGCCAATACGCTGTGTTCCAAAGCGCAAAACGCCGGGCTGACCGAAATTGGTTTGGCGCTAAAAGTGCTGATCGACCAGATGCGCGAACAAGTTCAGAATGTGGAGTAATGGCTATGAGTGTTGATCGTCGCGGTCTTTTGATCATCCTGTCCTCGCCCTCAGGCGCTGGTAAATCCACGCTCGCAGGGCGCTTGCGTAAGTGGGATGACAACGTGCGGTTCTCTGTGTCGGCCACAACCCGTTCGCCGCGAGAGGGCGAAGTTGACGGACAAGACTATCATTTCATTGACGAATCCGATTTCAAGAACGCCGTCGGCGAAGGTGGCATGCTGGAACATGCCCATGTGTTCGGTAATTTCTACGGCTCGCCCAAGGGCCCCGTACAAGAGGCGATTGAGGCGGGACGCGATGTTTTGTTCGATATCGATTGGCAAGGCGCGCAACAGATCCGTAATTCTGTTTTGGGTCAGCACACATTGTCGATCTTCCTTTTGCCGCCCTCGATCACTGAGTTGCACCGTCGCTTGGTTAGCCGCGCGAAAGACAGCGAAGAGATCATCGAACGTCGAATGGCCAAAAGCTGGGACGAGATTTCTCATTGGGATGGGTATGATTTTGTGTTGATCAACGACGATCTGGACAAGACCGAAGAACAGCTGAAAACCATCATTTCAGCGACACGTATGCGCCGCACGCAGCAGCCCGACTTGAACGAACATGTCCGTGCATTGCAGAACCAATTTGAGGACCCATCATGAGCCTGTTTTCCCTTGGCACTCTTACGCCCAAAATAGCGGACGACACATGGGTCGCGCCTGATGCCAATGTGATTGGCAATGTCGTGCTAGAGCAGGGCGCGTCGATCTGGTTTTGCTCAACCCTGCGCGGTGATAATGAAGTGATACACATCGGCGCTGGTACGAATGTGCAGGAAAACACAGTGATGCATACGGACGTAGGTTATCCCTTAGAAATTGGCGCGGGATGCACGATTGGTCACAAGGTTATGCTGCATGGCTGCACAATCGGTGAAAACTCATTGATTGGCATGGGGGCAACCATCTTGAATGGTGCCAAGATCGGCAAGAATTGCTTGATCGGCGCGGGGGCCCTGATAACGGAGGGCAAAGAAATCCCCGATGGATCGCTTGTGATGGGTGTCCCTGGAAAAGTCGTGCGCCAACTTGATGAAAAGGCGATTGCTGGCCTGAAGGCGTCGGCGGTCCATTACCAAGACAACATGCGCCGGTTTCGCGCAGAATTGAAAGTTTTGCCTGATGCGTAATTCCAAAGAAACATTGATCCGCCCTGTTGGAGCACCCGACAGCATTAGCCGTCCCATCGTGACACCGCTAAGTACAGCCGTCGCCTTTGCATCGCGCACACCAGACGAATTGGATGCACAGTACGAAGGGCGCGAGCAGGGGTTTACCTATGCACGCGAAGGTCACCCGAATGCGTCTGTTCTTGCACAACGCATTGACGCGCTTGAGGGCGTAACAGGCGGCATCGTGACGTCCTCCGGCATGTCGGCCGTCTTCGCGGCTTTGGCGGGAACGCTCAGCGCGGGTGATCATGTGATTGGGGGCGATCAACTCTATGGGCGCTCTTTGCGCTTGATGAAAGAAGATTTGCCGCGCTTTGGGATTGAAACATCGCTTGCAGACCCAACCGATGCGAACGCGTTTGCAAAAGCGATACGGCCAAATACCAAAGCTGTCCTGGTTGAAGTCGTCTCCAACCCCACGCTGCGCGTGGCGGACATGGACGGCATCGCAAAGCTTTGCGCGCTCAAGGGCATCACGTTGATGGTAGATAATACGTTCACCACGCCGCGCGCCTACAAGCCGTTTGAAAACGGCGCAGATGTGGTCATTCATTCTGTGACCAAGCTGCTTGCTGGCCATTCTGATGTGACCTTGGGCTATGTCGCGGCCAAGGATGCGGTGATGCAAAAGAAGATTTACGATTTTGCGGTGACGACGGGCATGACGGCCAGCCCGTTTGATTGCTGGCTGGCTGAGCGCGGCCTTGCGACCTTTGATCTACGTTTTGAACGGGCTCAAGCCAACGCTGTCTCGCTTGCGGATCATCTTGCTACACTCGAAGGGGTTAAACGCGTGATCTACCCGTTGCGCGCGGATCATCCCGATCATGTACGCGCCGATGCTATTTTAGGCGGGCAAGGTTGCAATATGGTTAGCTTTGAAGTCGAGGGTGGTCGCGCTGCGGCCAATGCTTTGGCGCGCGGTGCAGAAGGGATCGCATTCGCGCCAACGCTTGGGGATGTGGGCACGACGCTATCTCATGCGGCCAGTTCATCGCATCGTGCGTTGACGCCTGAAGCGCGCGAAGCACTCGGCATGACCGAAGGGTTCTTCCGGGTCTCTGTAGGGCTTGAAGAGAGCGCGGCCTTGAACGCCGTGTTCACGCAGGCAGTACAGGCCGCGACCGAGGTCTAGCGCATGTCACTTGTGCAGATCGAAACGCTGATCAAAGCGCTGCCCTTGGCGGCGCTGGTGATTGGTGGAGATGATCGTGTTATAGTATCTAATGAAAAGGCAATTAATGTTTTAGGTGATGGGCTTACGGGCCGTAATTATATCACCGCATTAAGGCAACCGGATGTTTTGCAAGCGATAGAACAATGCATCAAAGACAAGCAAACCCAAACCACGCACTTCTTGGGCGAGGGTGAAATTAAGTTTGACCTTCGCTGTGCTTGTTTAACCGATGGTATCAAGGGTGTGTTGGTTACATTGAACGATATCACCGAAATTGAAAAATCGGCACAACTGCACAGCAATTTTGTGGCCAATGTTAGCCATGAACTGCGCACGCCTTTGACATCTGTGATGGGGTTTATCGAGACCTTGCAAGGTCCTGCAAAGGATGATCGCAAAGCGAGCGAACGGTTCCTCGCCATCATGGCGGATGAAACCGCGCGGATGAACTGTTTGGTGGATGATCTTCTGTCCCTAAGCCGGGTCGAGGCGCAAAGCCAGCGGCGCCCAAGTGAACGCGTTACGCTAGATGAGTTGCTTGCCTCGGTTGCCCATCGCTTGGGCCGTAAAGCCGAAGAAACAAACGCATCGATAAATCTTAAGCTAAAGTCTAACGAAATACTTCTCGGCGACACGGATCAATTGCGCCAAGTCTTTACCAATCTGATCGAGAACGCACTGAAATATGGGGGCGAGGGCGTTGCGGTAACGCTTGCCAGTGCGCCCGCGCTCTATGATGCACGCCTTCGCGAAAACGCTGTCCGGATTTCTGTGCGCGATACAGGCGCTGGATTCAATCCGATTCACATTCCACGCCTGACCGAGCGATTCTACAGAGTTGATAGTCACAGAAGCCGCGAAATGGGTGGGGTCGGGCTTGGTTTAGCGATTGTTAAACACATTATTTCGCGTCATCGCGGGCGCATGGATGTGAAAAGCGCTGTCGGACAAGGCGCTGAATTTACAGTGTATTTACCAAGCGCGAAGATGTAGTCGAAAATATACCCGACGCATAAACCACTTTGTCATTAAACTTTTACAAACCTGTCACAAAACCATGTCTCAAGACACGTACCAAAAGCCTACGTTTATGAAACAGGAGACAGATATGTCCTTCACAAAACTTACCGTTTCAGCTTTGGCGATCAGCGCCGTGGCCAGTGCCGCAGCCGCGCGCGATCAGGTTCAAATCGCAGGCTCATCCACCGTGCTACCCTATGCGTCCATCGTGGCCGAGGCGTTCGGCGAGAATTTTGACTACCCGACGCCGGTCGTTGAATCAGGCGGTTCTTCCGCAGGTCTTAAGCGGTTCTGCGAAGGTGTGGGCGAAAATACGATCGATATTGCAAATGCGTCCCGCCAAATTAAGGAAAGCGAAATAAAAGTCTGCGTAGCATCAGGTGTGAGCGACATTATCGAAGTGCGCATCGGCTATGATGGCATTGTGTTCGCGTCCGAAAAAGGTGGGAATAGCTTTGCATATACTCCTTCAGACTGGTTCTTGGCCCTTAGCGATCAAATCCTCGTGGACGGCGCGTTGGTGGACAACCCCAACGCGACTTGGTCAGACATCAACGCAGACTTGCCCGCGCAGCCCTTGCAAGCCTTCATCCCCGGCACCAAACACGGTACGCGCGAAGTCTTTGAAGAGAAAGTAATCCTAGCGGGTTGCGAAGAAACCGGCGCGTTTGAGGCGTTTAAAGACGCGGCAGGCGGCGACAAGAAAGCAGCCAGAAAGGCCTGTATTTCCTTGCGCACAGACGGTGTGTCCGTGGATATTGACGGTGATTATACCGAAACTTTGGCGCGCATCGAGAGCAACAAAAATGGCATCGGCGTCTTCGGTCTGGCGTTCTACGAAAACAACACAGACAAGCTGCAGGTCGCGACGGTGTCGGGTGTCGTTCCATCCGCTGAAAGTATTTCAACAGGCGAATACCCCGTGTCACGACCGCTCTTTTTCTACATCAAAAAAGCGCACATTGGTGTCATTCCTGGCTTGAAGGACTTCACTGAATTCTTCGTTCTAGATGAAATCGCGGGCGAAGATGGTCCTTTGGCGGAATACGGTTTGGTTGCCGATCCTGAGCTGGGCGCAACGCAAGAGTTGGTTGCTGACGAGACTGTTCTTGACCTAAACATGTAAGCAATTGGAGTGGCGCGGGTCTTTGCGATCTTCGCCACTCATTCCCCGAGTTTTGGAGGTATTATGCCCGCACTTTGGCTCACTCTGATCGTTTTGGCGTTGGCCGTTCTCGGTGTCTGGCTTGGGCGCGCTTACGCGCTGCGCAGTGCGGGTGGTGACATTCGTGCGCTGCACTCTCTCCCTAAATACTACGGTGGTTTTGTCGGACTTAGCACGCTGATCCCAGCGCTTGGCGTCTTGGTGGTCTGGCTGGTCGCGCAGCCCGTGTTGATTGATCGCACTGTTGTGTCAATGATCCCATCCGAAATGGCGGACGACACAGGCACCCTTTCGTTGGTGATGAGCGATGTGCGCCGTGTTTCAAACGGTCTTAGCCTTGCGGTTGAGCAGGGTGTGTTAAGCAATATTGAGGCCGCCAGCGTGCTACCTGAAGTGCGCACAACATTGGCCGGTATTGGCGTCGCACTCGGCAGTGATGTGGCACCGGAAATTTTAAACGCAGCGCAGACCTATCGCACGTTGGATGCGTTGGGTCATTTTTGGCGTATGGTGATTGTTTTAGGGCTCGCGGTGCTTGGTCTTGGCGCCGCTTTGTCAAAGATCGCACCAGAGTTTCGCGCGCGCAACGTGGTTGAAAAAGTCGTCCTTGCTCTTTTGATAGCGGCCGCATCCCTCGCCATTTTGTCGACCGTCGGCATTGTGCTGTCGATGCTGTTTGAGACGCGCAATTTCTTCGGGCTGCATTCGTGGAAAGACTTCTTCTTGGGCGGCAAATGGGCCCCAAATTTTCGCGGTGACAGTGACCTGTCGATCCTGCCGTTGTTGTGGGGAACGATCTACATTTCAATCATCGCGTTGCTTGTCTCTGTGCCAATCGGTCTGTTCGCCGCGATCTACCTTAGCGAATATGCTGGGCGGAAAACACGTGGCATTGCCAAGCCGTTGATCGAAATTTTGGCTGGCATTCCCACCATCGTTTACGGCCTGTTTGCTTTATTGACTGTTGGTCCTTTGCTGTTGCGCACCTTCGGCACAGATGGCGTTTTAGGTGTAGAATGGATGAGTGGTACAAACGCTGTGCTGACGGCGGGTCTTGTGATGGGTATCATGCTGATCCCTTTTGTGTCGTCGCTGTCTGACGACATTATCAACGCAGTTCCCCAATCGATGCGCGATGGCTCACTTGGCCTTGGTGCGACGAAATCTGAAACCATCCGCCAAGTTGTGATCCCAGCCGCATTGCCCGGTATCGTAGGCGCGATCCTGCTGGCTGCGTCGCGCGCCATTGGCGAGACGATGATTGTGGTTCTCGGGGCAGGGGCGATTGCCAAATTCTCCCTGAACCCCTTGGATGCGATGACCACAATCACCACGCGGATCGTAAGCCAGCTGACAGGCGACGGTGATTTTGCGAGCCCTGAAACCCTTGTCGCCTTTGCGCTTGGCCTGACATTGTTCGTGCTTACGCTGGGCCTAAACATTGTCGCGCTCCACATCGTGCGCACGTATCGGGAGCAGTACGAATGATCACCCCCGTGAAAACATCGCTTTTGAAGCCGGACGCGCGCACACAGAAACGCAACGCGGCAGAGACGCGGTTTCGACTGTACGGCCTGAGCGCAATTGGTGCTGGCTTGGCCATTCTGGTCTTGCTGTTGGTCACGATCTTTAACAACGGTCTGGGTGCGTTCCAGCAAACGTTTATCACGCTGAACGTGCCTTTACTGGAAAGCAAGCTCGACAAATCTGGCGAGCGTGACCTGGAAAAGATTAAGAAGGTATCGACCTTTGGTTATGCACCTTTGATGGCGCAAGCGATGGAGGACGCACTGGCCGGGAACGGGATCGAAAGCGATCTGAAGGCCAAGAAGAAGGCCGCGCTGTTGTCTAAAAGCGCTGCCGCAGATCTGCGCAATTTCGTAATCACGAATACCGATAAGATCGGCGAAACGGTTGAATTCACATTCCTCGCCAATTCCCGCGTCGATGGCTATCTCAAGGGCCGCGTGACGCGCGAAAGCATTGCGGACGATAAAAGCATCAATGCTGACCAGCTTGATCTGGTGGATGCATTGGTCATGTCTGGTATCATCGAAAAGCGCTTTAATCTCAGCTTTATCACTGGTGCAGACGCCTCTGATCAACGTCCCGAGGCGGCGGGAATGGGCGTCGCGATGATGGGGTCGTTCTTTATGATGATAGTTGTTCTTGCGCTGGCATTGCCCATAGGCGTTGCTGCATCGATTTATCTAGAGGAATTCGCGCCGAAGAACTGGATCACGGATATTATCGAGGTGAACATTTCCAACCTCGCGGCTGTTCCATCCATCGTGTTTGGTATCTTGGGTCTGGCGGTCTTCATCAACTACATGCACCTGCCTCAATCCGCGCCACTAGTCGGTGGTTTGGTGCTGACGCTGATGACATTGCCGACAATCATCATCTCGACCCGTGCATCGCTAAAATCAGTCCCGCCCAGCATTCGCGATGCGGCGCTTGGGGTTGGCGCGTCCAAGATGCAATCAGTGTTTCATCACGTTTTGCCTCTTGCGGCACCGGGGATTTTAACTGGAACAATAATCGGCCTTGCACAGGCTTTGGGCGAAACTGCACCGCTTTTATTGATCGGTATGATCGGCTTTATTGCATCTAATGCGCCCGACTCAGTGGCCAGCGGATTGCTTGATCCGAATTCCGCCATGCCAGCGCAAATCTATGAATGGGCCAAACGTGCAGACCCCGCATTTTACGAACGCGCATGGGGCGGCATCATCATCCTTTTGGCTTTCTTGGTCACAATGAATACAATTGCAGTCATCTTGCGCCGCCGCTTTGAGCGTCGCTGGTAGGGAATAACGACATGGATAATATCAAGATATCTGCCAGCAAAGTGCAGGTTTATTACGGCGACAACCACGCGATCAAAGATGTGGATGTGCAGATCAAAGACAAGACCGTGACAGCCTTTATTGGTCCGTCTGGTTGCGGGAAATCTACGTTTCTGCGCTGTCTGAACCGTATGAATGACACGATTGATATTTGCCGTGTTGAGGGCGATATCCTGATCGACGGCGAAGACATCTATGACCGCCGCGTTGATCCCGTGCAGCTGCGCGCCAAGGTCGGGATGATGTTTCAAAAGCCAAACCCGTTCCCAAAATCGATCTATGATAACGTCGCCTATGGCCCACGTATTCACGGGCTTGCGCGCTCAAAAACGGATCTTGATGAAATCGTCGAAAAATCGCTGCGCCGCGCGGCGATTTGGGACGAGGTGAAAGATCGCCTTACTGCACCCGGTACTGGCCTGTCTGGTGGTCAGCAGCAGCGCCTGTGCATCGCGCGCGCCGTCGCAACCGAACCTGAAGTGTTGCTGATGGATGAGCCGTGTTCGGCGCTGGATCCAATCGCAACCGCGCAGGTTGAGGAATTGATTGAGGAGCTGCGCCAAAGCTATGCAGTGGTGATCGTCACGCACTCTATGCAGCAGGCGGCGCGCGTGTCACAGAATACAGCGTTCTTCCATCTTGGTAGTTTGGTCGAATACGGTGACACCAACCAGATTTTCACCAAACCCAGCGATCCACGCACGGAAAGCTACATCACTGGACGGATTGGATAAACACATGAGCAATCTTCATATTTCATCGGCCTTTGATCGCGATCTTGAGGCAATCCAAGCACAGATCATGAAAATGGGTGGCATGGTGGAAGCGGCGATCTTGGACGCTGCTAAATCACTAGAAACACGCGATCTGGAGTTGGCTGAAAAGGTGCGTGCTGGGGATAAGGCGATTGATAAACTGGAAGAAAAGATCAACGAGGAAGCCGCGCGCGTGATTGCTTTGCGTGCGCCGACCGCGATTGATTTGCGCCTCATCCTCTCGGTCATCAAGATCAGTGCTGCGCTGGAACGTATTGGCGATTACGCAAAAAACATGGCCAAACGCACAAATGTTCTCGCGGGCTTGCCCGAAGTCGCAGGCAGCCAGACATCATTGCGGCGCATGGCGCGCGAAGTGCAGGGGATGTTGAAAAACGTGCTGGATGCTTACGTGCAGCATGACGCAGAATTGGCAATGAGCGTGATCCAGCAAGATGCGGACGTAGATCAAATGTACAATGGTTTGTTTCGCGAATTCCTGACGTTTATGATGGAAGATCCGCGCAATATCACGCCTTGTATGCACTTGCATTTCATAGCGAAGAACACCGAACGCATGGGCGATTTGGTGACCAATATTGCCGAACAAGTCGTGTATCTGGTGACGGGTGAAACCCCCAATGAAAACCGTCCCAAGGGGGATCTATCGTCCACCGATCTGTCGATTTCAGAGATGTAATCTGATGAGTATCCTGCCACCCTGTGTTTTGCTGGTCGAGGACGAAGCGGCGCAGCGCGAAGTGTTGTCCTACAACTTGGAAGCCGAAGGGTACCGCGTTGTGCAGGCCGCAAGCGGGGACGAGGGATTGCTTTTGATCCTTGAAGAAATGCCTGATGTCATCGTGCTGGATTGGATGTTGCCGGGGGTGTCGGGCATTGAAGTGTGCCGTCAGGTCAAATCAAGTGCACAGACTAAGTCTATCCCTGTGATCATGCTCTCAGCACGTTCTGAAGAGATTGATAAAGTGCGTGGGCTGGAAACGGGTGCGGATGATTATGTGTCCAAGCCTTATTCCGTAAAGGAATTGATGGCACGTGTGCGTGCACAGTTGCGACGTACACATGCAGCAGCCGTCGGTGCGCAATTGGTGTTCGAGGACATCACGCTGGACAGCGAAACCCATAAGGTCACGCGCGGTAATTTGGAATTAAAACTTGGTCCAACAGAGTTTCGTTTGCTCTGTCACTTCATGGAAAAACCGGGTCGTGTTTGGCCTCGTGAACAATTGTTAGACCGTGTTTGGGGGCGTGATGCGTATGTTGATACGCGCACTGTGGATGTTCATGTAGGACGTTTGCGTAAAATTCTGACGGCCGACGGAGGAAGCGATCCAGTGCGCACGGTGCGCGGGGCAGGGTATGCGCTTGGATAGGCTACCGCGGAAGCCCGTCTTCATCTTCTGTTTGTGTCGCAAGCCAGTCGCGAAATAACGCGAGCGCTGGAGAAGAGACATCTCGATTTGGCCAAACCAGATAGTACGCCCCTAGTGAGCGCGTCGCGCCGCCGTATGCGTTTATTAAGCGTCCTGCGGCAAGTTCTTGTTCAGCAATGAAATCAGGTAAAAGTGCGACGCCAAGGCCATGAATCGCGGCTTGGGTAATCGTCGAAAATTGATCAAACTGCGTACCTGATGTTTTTGGCGGTGGTGCATCGTTTTGGGTAAGCCAAGTGTTCCATGCATTCGGGCGGGTTTGAATGTGCAACAAGGGCAGGGAGCTTAGATCCGATGCCGTTTTGACGGGACCATTTTTCAGTAAGTCACGCGAACAAATTGGAATCAACGTTTCATATCGCAAAAGCAGGCTTTGACAGTTGGGCCAATGCCCGTTGCCATATTGTATTGCTGCATCAAAGGGTTCCGTATCGAATGCTACAACGTTAAGCCGTGTGGAAAGATTGACCGTTACATCGGGATGCAAGGTCGCGAAATGCGCAAGGCGTGGCACCAGCCAACGCATCCCAAAACTTGGCAAAATCGCAAGGCTGAGACCGCCAGCGCCTGGGTGCACATGAAGCTGCATTGAAGCACGCGTGATTTGGGACAAGGCTGCGCGAATTTCACTGGCATACCGCTTGCCCGCGTCGGTCATAAGCATGCGGCGTTTATTACGCAGGATTAACGATGCGCCAAGTTGATCTTCGAGGACCTGTAATTGGCGGCTCACTGCACTTTGGGTCAATGACAATTCCTCTGCAGCAGCCGTGGCCGTTCCAAGCCTGTCGAGCGCTTCAAGTGCGCGCAGTGATGCAAGCGAGGGGAGATATCGTCTGGGAAGAGATCGTGCAGGCATATTCTAAAAACTCATGAACTAGCGAGACAGTCTTGTTAGCGTTGATTGTCTTTTCAGTCTATACTTGGTCCAAATTTGAATGTCTTTGGAGAGCAAAATGAACGATATGTCATCAGAAAAACCGAGCATGCGTGCGAAAGACCAACCTGATCTAAGCACTTTCCAATGGGATGACCCTTTTCGCTTGGCAGATCAGCTATCAGAAGATGAACGCATGATTGCCGACAGTGCACGCGCATATTCGCAAGAAAAATTAGCGCCACGCGTGTTGGAAGCCTTCCGTGATGAAAAGACTGACCCAGAAATCTTCCGCGAAATGGGTGAAATGGGCCTGCTTGGAACGACGATCCCAGAAGAATACGGCGGGCTAGGTGGCAGCTACGTAAGCTACGGTTTGGTCGCGCGCGAAGTCGAACGTGTGGACAGTGGTTATCGATCTATGATGTCCGTGCAATCGTCATTGGTGATGTATCCAATCTATGCCTATGGATCAGAAGCGCAGCGCATGAAGTATTTACCGAAACTTGCGTCGGGTGAATGGATCGGATGTTTTGGTCTGACCGAACCGGATGCGGGCTCTGATCCGGCTGGCATGAAGACACGCGCGGTCAAGACGGCAACGGGATACAAGCTGACGGGATCGAAGATGTGGATCTCTAACAGCCCTATCGCGGATGTGTTTGTGATCTGGGCAAAGTCTGAAGAGCACGGCGGCAAGATCCGCGGTTTTGTGCTTGAGAAAGGCATGACAGGTCTGAGCACACCGAAGATTGGCAACAAGATGAGCCTGCGCGCGTCGATCACAGGCGAAATTGTCATGGACGGCGTTGAGGTGGGCGAGGATGCGTTGCTGCCACATGTTCAGGGTCTGAAGGGTCCGTTCGGGTGTTTGAACCGTGCGCGTTACGGGATCAGCTGGGGCGTTCTGGGTGCGGCAGAGTTCTGCTGGCACGGTGCGCGCCAGTATGGATTGGATCGCAAGCAGTTCGGCAAGCCTTTGGCGCAAACGCAGCTTTTCCAGAAAAAGCTTGCAGATATGCAAACCGAAATCGCGCTTGGACTACAGGCAAGCCTGCAAGTTGGTCGTTTGATGGACAAAGCGCGGGCTGCGCCGGAAATGATTTCGATTGTGAAGCGCAACAACTGTGGCAAGGCCTTGGACATCGCACGCATGTCGCGTGATATGCACGGAGGCAATGGTATTTCATTAGAATTCAACGTGATACGTCACATGGTTAATCTAGAAACTGTGAACACATACGAGGGAGCGCATGATGTTCATGCGCTTATCTTGGGTCGTGCACAGACTGGGCTGCAGGCGTTTTTCTAGGAAATTAGGGTTTAGGCAATGCGAGGGAGGTTCTCTTGCTTTCCCTAAATACACATCGGTAATGCGTATAATCAGTATTATGTAATATAAAGATGTGAGGAAAACCCAATGAATTTAGGTGTTTCCCTACTGGACAGTCCGATGAACTATGCGCAAAACTAACGCTTAACAAAAGTGAATGAATTCAAATGCGCGTATTGATGCTAAACGGCCCCAATTTAAACCTGCTTGGGACACGTCAGCCCGATGTCTACGGTGCGACAACCTTGGCAGACATTGAACAGATGTGTCGCACACACGACCCGGATGCACAGATGAGTTTCGTGCAGTCCAATCACGAAGGCGCAATGATTGATGCGATCCACGCTGCCAAAACGGATCACGATGGCATTATTCTAAACGCCGGTGCCTATACGCATACCTCTGTGGCGCTCCATGATGCGCTCGCCTCTGTCGAGGTTCCGTGTGTTGAAGTTCACCTAAGCAACATCCATGCGCGCGAGCCGTTTCGCAATCATTCTTATATTGCACCTGTAGCCCTTGGTCAGATCGCTGGATTTGGGGCTCAGGGTTACCTAATGGCGCTTGATGCACTTCGCCTTCATCTTGTTGATTAGATGACTGACCTTCGTACCTATTTAGAAGAACTGACAGCCGCGCAAACGGCATAAGCGCTGTGGACGTTGCACACAGCCAAGATGGCTGAGTACGGATTTGATCGGATTATCTACGGATTTTCACATTTCATGTCCAAGACGTCCATGGGAGATCCCGACGATTTTGTTTTGCTGACCAACCATGCTCCAGAGTATATGAAGTAATTCATTGGGAATGGTCTGTATCGTCGCGCGCCAATGGTCCGTTGGGCCCTGAACAACGATGGTGCATGCAGTTGGGGGTATCTCTGGGATGAAATGACCCGCGAAACGCTGACCGAAAATGAGAAAAAAACTATTTAAATCAACATGAAACACGACGTTTTTGCTGGATACTCTATTAGTTTCAAGGCGATCACTTCACGCTCTAAGGGGGCCATTGCTTTGACAGTGCGTGAAGGTTTAGATCAGGCCGGCGCTGATGCGATCTGGAAAGAGCACGGAAACGATATAATCTTGATGAACAATGTGGCTCATCTGAAAATCCTGACCCTGCCCATCTGCGTGTCGGACGTCCTTTGACCAATCGGCAACGCGAAGCGCTTGAATGGGTCGGTGATGGCAAGACGACGCAAGATATCGCAATGCTTATGGGGCTAACAGGCGCTACAGTGGAAAAGCACCTTAGGCTTACGCATGATGTTTTGAGCGTTGAAACGACGGCGCAAGCTGTGTTGAAGGCTGCGTTCCAGAACCAAATGTTCATCGTTGATCCCATTTGACGTCATCCAATACTTTAAAGCACTTTTATCTCGCCCGTGAAATTATCGTTAATTCACACGAGGTACGGAATCCTGTACTTTTTCTAATTTCATAGATGACCTATGGTAATCTTATTCTGTGAGTGGTGGCTTTAGCCTAGGAACTTTGAGGAGAAAACCTTTTATTTTAAGGCTCTTTCTCTTCTTTTGGAGCAATCCAAAACCGGTCAAGTGGTGAATTTTACTCCGGTTGGCCGGACCTATTGCCAGTCTGCCTCATCCCCATGACTGGGTAGGCGATAACTTTTGGCGGCGTATCCCCCTCGGATTACGCCGCCTTTTTATGTCGCACGCCCGTACTGCAATGTGAGACGTTCAGACCAACAGAGTAACCAAACAAGAAAAGCATGCACCGCGTTGAATGGCTTTGGCGAACTGACACCTATAGATATAATAAGCAAAAACCCGTGGGGTGCCGATTTGAAACATTCATAGATCAAAATGGTTGCATGTGTACGTCGTGATCTTAGCAAGAGCACTCTGCCCGAGCTCGACACAAAAAAACGCCGCGCAATCTGAATTGCACGGCGTTGTAGGCGCTAATAAGTTAGAAAGGATTAACCCTTCATAGTTTTTGCAACCTCGGCTGCAAAATCTTCTACTTTCTTTTCAATGCCTTCGCCAACTTCAAGACGCACGAATGCGGTGATGTCGACGCCAGCTTCCTTAGCTGCTTCTGCAACTGTCAGGTCAGGGTTCACAACGAACGCTTGCCCAAGAAGTGTGCTTTCGGCCAACCACTTTTTCATGCGGCCAACGATCATCTTCTCGATCACTGCTTCCGGCTTGCCGGACTCGCGTGCGATGTCCATCTGAACGTTCTTTTCTTTCTCAACGACTGCTGGGTCTAGATCAGCTTCGGACAACGCCGCTGGGTTTGCAGCTGCGATATGCATCGCGATCTGTTTGCCGAACGCTTCGTTTTCTGCGGAAAGACCAACCAGAACACCGATTTTACCCATGCCTGCAGTTGCCGCGTTGTGAACGTAGGAAACAACAGAAGTCGCTTCAACAACGGCCATACGGCGCAAAGACATGTTTTCACCGATTGTCGCGATCTTAGCGTTAAGAACATCCGTGACAGATTTGCCGCCCATGTCTGCTGCTTCGAGTGATTCTGTATCAGAAACGCCCATTGCAACATCAGCTATACCGCTAACCATCTCTTGGAATTCTGCGTTTTTACCAACAAAGTCAGTTTCAGAGTTCACTTCAACAGCAACACCTTTGCCGCCACCAACCTGAACTGCAACAAGACCTTCAGCCGCCGTACGACCAGATTTCTTTGCTGCTTTCGCGAGGCCCTTGGTGCGCAACCAATCGATTGCTGCTTCCATATCGCCGTCAACTTCTGTGAGCGCCTTCTTGGCGTCCATCATGCCTGCGCCGGATGTGTCGCGCAGTTCTTTCACCATGGCTGCTGTGATTGCCATTTTGTGTCTCCTTGAAAGAGGGAAGTACGGGGGCATCAGGCCGACTGCCCTGCCCATGAAAAGATGCGTGGATTAGCTAGCTGCAGGAGCGTCCGCAGGGACGTCTTCTGCCATTGCTTCTTCCATCGCGCCCAGATCAACACCAGCCGCACCAAGTGCTGCGGACATGCCGTCAAGCGCTGCGCGAGCTGCGAGATCGCAATACAATGCAATTGCACGTGCCGCGTCGTCGTTGCCTGGAATGATGTAATCGATACCGTCTGGGGAACAGTTGGTGTCAACGATCGCAACAACGGGAATTCCCAACTTGTTTGCTTCCGCGATGGCCAATGCTTCCTTACGAACGTCGATAACGAAGATAAGGTCAGGAACACCGCCCATTTCGCGGATACCGCCGAGGGACGCCTGAAGTTTACCCTGATCGCGCTCCATGCCGAGGCGCTCTTTCTTGGTCAGACCTTCAAAGCCTGTCTCGAACTTCTCGTCGATAGACTTGAGGCGGTTGATGGACTGGGAAACAGTTTTCCAGTTGGTCAACGTGCCGCCGAGCCAACGGTGGTTCATGTAATACTGTGCACACTGCTCAGCTGCGTTTGCAATTGGCTGTGCGGCTTGGCGCTTTGTTCCAACGAACAAGATACGACCGCCTTTTGCAACTGTATCACGGATCGCTGTCAACGCTGCGTCGAGCATCGGAACAGTTTGCGTGAGATCCATGATGTGAATGCCGTTACGCGCACCATAGATAAATGGACCCATACGCGGGTTCCAACGTGGTGTTTGGTGGCCGAAGTGTACGCCTGCTTCAAGCAGTTGGCGCATGGTGAACTCTGGTAGAGCCATGTCGTTTTCCTTTTCCGGTTTCGCCTCGGTGGGGTCATGAGCGAATGCTCAACCGGCGGACTGTTCGAGGATTTCTCCCACGAGAGCCCATCCCCACCTGCGGGATTTAGTAGCGCGCGTATAGAACGGGCTTGATGAGGGCGCAAGACGCATTGGCGCGGTGTCTGCAATTTTTCTAGAAAAATAGTACGTTCAGCCCAGTTTTGCCGCCCGAGCATCTCGCAAGCGCGCGAAATCGTCGCCCGCATGGTAAGAAGAACGCGTTAAAGGCGTTGCAGAGACCATCAGGAATCCCTTGCCCCACGCTGCTTTCTCGTAGGCTTTGAACTCATCAGGTTCTACAAACCGTGCAACGCCGTGGTGCTTTGGCGTGGGCTGCAAGTACTGACCAATGGTTAAGAAATCCACGTCAGCCGCGCGCATGTCGTCCATAACTTGCTGCACGCCTTGTTTCTCTTCACCAAGACCAACCATGATGCCCGATTTTGTGAAAATCGTCGGGTCCATTTCTTTGACTTGCTGCAAAAGCCGCAGAGAATGAAAATAACGCGCGCCGGGGCGTACTGTCGGATAAAGGCCCGGCACTGTTTCGAGGTTATGATTGAACACGTCTGGACGTGCTTCAACAACCGCCTCTAACGCGCTGACAGGGCATTTCAAGAAATCAGGTGTGAGCACTTCGATCGTCGTGTCTGGTGCGCGATGACGCACAGCACGAATGGTTTGGGCGATATGTTCCGCGCCGCCATCCGCCAGATCATCACGATCCACAGATGTGATTACAACGTGGTTCAGCCCCAGTGTTTCAACCGCATGTGCCACCCTGCCCGGTTCGAACGCGTCTAACACGTCAGGCTTACCTGTTGCGATGTTACAGAACGTACAACCGCGCGTACAAATATCGCCCATGATCATCATAGTCGCATGACCTTGGTTCCAGCACTCGCCCACGTTCGGGCAGCTGGCTTCCTCGCAAACTGTAACCAGTTTGTTTTCGCGTAGAATATTGCGCGTGTTCTTATAACCATCGCCGGTGGGGGCTTTGACCCTGATCCAAGACGGCTTCTTAGGCTGTGCGTTGTCAGGACGATGCGCTTTTTCTGGATGGCGCTGGTCAGGAATTTTAAGGTCACGCATGTGGACAGCCCTCGCTGGGAAGTGAGAATTTCCGACACTTAACACATTTTCGATTAACAGCCAGTACACATCG
>NZ_JABBAM010000085.1:0-1349 GCF_018607965.1 Planktotalea sp. | reverse complement strand
AAGTCCTTCAAGATGGCAACAACAATGCAAGGCTACATCGCCAAGGCAAGTGCCCAGATAGCGCAGCGCGCGACCAATACGCTCGCGCGCATCACTTGGTGCCGTGCTTATGTTGCCAGAGGGCGCACTGCCCTTTGTTCCTACAGTTAGAAAGTGATCCCAATTCTGGGCAACTTTCGGACCCATTTGAGACACCTCAAAATCTTCGCGCAAGCGCTCTGCCGCATCCACAAAGTCTTCGCTTAAAAAGGCTGTGCCGTCTTTGTCTTTACGTCGTGACAACGCAGCAACAGGGCTTTCGGACATGTTATAGCGCACACGACGACGGCACCCGTCTTCTTGGATGATTTTTTCGGCGTAGGTTGCTGCAGGCGCATGTGTTGCGGCGTCTGCTTACGTGGTTGCGCACGACAGTTCCAACAGTTTGTTGCGTCCCGATTGCGTGATCTTATAGCGTGAAATACGATTAGGGTCTGGGCAATCAACCCATGCATTAAGGGCCAAAACGGCAACGAAATCAGCAGAAACTGATGCGGTTTTACTTGTGCCACCGCCCTGCGTTTCGCGTACGACGACAGCGGTTTCCATACCTTCTGCAACCGCCAAAACAGCACCGGATTCACACAATCTGCGTAAAATTCGCGTGGCCTGTTGTTCAATATCAGCCGTTTCGGAAATCAAAGACTTGTTATTTGGGTGTTGTCCCATTTGGGATGCCTCTTTGGCGCAGTAAGAGGGAGTGCCGTGGAAAAATTTAGAGCTAAGCGAATGAAGAGCACGATCAATAAGGGGATCGTCACGGCGCACTTCAATCTTGCGAATTTTGGCGTAGAACGGTTGACGCGTGACATCCAGAACGGCGCGCGACCTCTCTTGTGGGCAAGCCCGCTTGGGTATGCGTCAAATATCTTTGAACCGCGTCAGGCACCCAGTTTGGAATGGAGGCATTTGGCAAAAGAGCGTTCGCTCGGTTTAAGTTATATGAAGAAAGTTCCGTCACGATTTCTGACCCTATTATGTTTGAGTTATCCATAGAATTGTCCACAACTTGACCGCCAATTGTTACGTTTTGGTTAACAATCATGTGTTGTGTTAAGTATTGTTTCCAAAAGATAAACAATTATAAACGGGGCGTTCGGAGGAAAAGGTGGAATCGCAAAGCACCCATAGGTTGAGTATTTAGGTGTTAGTTCTGCACACACCAAAGGGTTTTCAAATGTTAGATATCAAGTCACAAATTGCTCAACTGAAACATCCCAAGTTGCTCGTAAAGGCAGCGTTGATGGGACAGAAAGACTATCGCCGCAAAGTTCATCTTGGGCGTATTTTGCAAGGTAGCGTGCCTGCAA